>NZ_JBUEGC010000005.1:0-157137 GCF_054963655.1 Streptomyces sp. HSS9-12
GTGGGTTCCGGATACGGGTTTCACCACCAGGTCCCGGTACTGTGCGGCGAACTCCCGCGCGACCTGCGGAAAGGTGGTGATCAGCGTGGGGGGTACGGCAAAGCCGCATTGCTGCGCGATACGGAGCTGCCACGGTTTGTGACGGGCCTGCGCGGCGGCGACCGGGTGATTCATCCAGCGCGCCGTTGTGCAGTGCAGTGTTCCGTAAAGGGCCTGTGCGGACTCGGCCGTGAGCCACTCGGATTGATGGGCTGCGTGTGCCGCGGGGCGGCCGGGCCTGCGTATCCATATCGAGCGCAGACTGTTCATGCTCACCACACGGCCGCCGACCGATAAGTGTCCGTGGAAGTCACCTTGGACATATTCCGAGGACAGGGCGACCTCGCCGGGGAGGTCGGCGGGATCCAGGCGTACAACGGGGACACTCACGTCGTACAGCGCGGACACCACCAAGTCCGCCGTCACGTCCTCTGCGCAGGTCAGGACGACCACCGTCATGGCCGGGACCGTCAGTCGTCGAAGTGCGTCTTGGAACCGGCAGTTGAGGTGGTGGTGCCGGCTGCCAGCAGCAGAGCGCGGTCGCTGATCGCCGGGCGCCCGTCGGGCAGGACATTCAATTGCTGTGCGGAGTCGTACGTGTAAGGCACGGTGACGGGCGGGTTCACAGCCGGGCGGGCGTAGTCCAACGCGAACGGTCGCATTACGTCTCCTCCTGCTGCCGGGAGGGGCGACAGCGTCTGGCCATGACCCTCCTTTTCCGCGCGACTTGGGTGCTGTCTCTCCCGGCAGATCGACAACTCCGGCCCGCGACGGACCTCGCGCACATACCAATACGTATCCGTAAACGTAATCGTTTCAGGACTGTATGTAGTTTTTTGGGCGGCTTCTGAATCCACTCTCTCCTATAGAGGGTTGAGGCGTCGAATTGGTTTCCTTTGACGATGTGGCACGCCACATACCGACGCGCAACGCCCTGGTGCACGGGCCCTGACATGCGTGAAGCGGTGCGTTGAACGCACCGCTTCACACTCGGCGACTCCCGGCCGACGGCCAGGAGCCCAGCTCCTACTTCACAACGATGATGCGGTCCGCCTTCGGCGGCGCGAGAGGCGCGGACGCTGACGAGTGCGCCCCCAGGTAGGCGTTGAGCGCCTCCAGGTCGGAGGCGCCGACCAGCTTGTTCGTGCCCTCCTTGAACACCGCGAAGCCGTCGCCGCCGCCCGCCAGGAACTCGTTCATCGCGACGCGGTAGGTCTTCGACGGGTCGATGGCCTCGCCGTTCAGCTTCACCGAGTCGGTGAGGATGCGGCTCGCGCCCGACTTCGTCAGATCCAGGGTGTAGGTGAAGCCCTCCGACACCTGGAGGACCTTCGGAGATGCCTCGTTGGCACCGCTGACCTGCTGCTGCAGCGCGGTGATCAGCTGGGCGCCCGTGAGGTCGATCGTCGTCATCATGTTGGTGAACGGCTGCACGGTGAAGGCCTCCCCGTACGTCACCACGCCGTCGCCCTCGCTGCCCGACGCCTTGTGGACCAAGTCGGAACGGATGCCGCCGGGGTTCATGAGCGCCAGCTGCGCGCCGCCCTTGTCGGCCGGTGCCATGGCCTCGAGCTGCGCGTCGCTGATGACGTCACCGAGCGGCGACTCGTACGTCCCCGCGCCGCGGCCGGGGATGTCGGCGGAGATGTAGCCCACGGACCGGTTCGCGACCGGCGCGGCGAGCTTGTTCCAGCGCTGGATCAGGGACGTCATGTCGGCGGCCTTGGGCTGGTCCCGGCGCACGACGTGGTTGGCCGACTTCACACTCGTACGGACGATGTCGCCGGTGGCGCGGTCGTAGGTGAGCGTGGTGTCCGTGTAGAGCTTCCCGTACGAGGCCGCCGAGGTGACCATGCGCGGCCTGCCGGACGGGTCCGGGACGGTGCACACATACGCCTGGTGAGTGTGGCCGGTCACCAGCGCGTCGACCTTCGGCGTGATGCCCTTGGCGATGTCCACGATGGGGCCGGAGATGCCGTCGCCGGCGCCTGGGCTGTCGCAGTTGTAGTTGTAGGCCTGGCTCGCCGGAGCGCCGCCCTCGTGGATCAGCGCGACGATCGACTTCACGCCCTGCCGGTCCAGCGCCCTGGCGTACTTGTTGACGGTCTCGATTTCGTCGTGGAACTTCAGGCCCTTGACGCCCTCGGCGCTGACGATGTTCGGGGTGCCCTCCAGGGTCACGCCGATGAAGCCGATCTTCACCCCGTTGTGCTTCCACACGTAGTAGGGCTTGAGGATCGGCTTGTCCGTCTTCTCGTCCGTCACATTTGCGGCGAGATACGGAAAGTCGGCGCCCTCGAAGACCTTGCCGTCCTCGTAGCAGCCGTCCTTGGGGTGGCAGCCGCCGTTCTGCATCCGGGCCAGCTCCGCGCGGCCCTCGTCGAACTCGTGGTTGCCGACGCCGGTGACGTCCAGGTCGAGCTTGTTGAGCGCCTCGATGGTCGGCTCGTCGTGGAACAGGCCCGACAGCAGGGGGCTCGCGCCGATCATGTCCCCGGCCGCGGCGGTCACGCTGTACGGGTGGCCCTGGCGGGCCGTGCGCAGCGAAGTCGCCAGGTATTCGACGCCGCCCGCGTCGATCTTCTCCGTGCTGCCGTCCGGGTGCCGTTCGGTCACCTGGCCGGAGGAGCCGGCCGGGGGCTCCAGGTTGCCGTGGAAGTCGTTGAACGACAGCAGCTGGACGTCGACCGTGCGTCCGCCCCCGGTGCCGTATCCGGTGGTGGTTTCGGCGCCGGCCGGGATCGCGGCGGAGAGCACACCGGCGGCGGCCGCGAGGACCGCCGCGCCGACGGCCAACCGGCGGGCGACGCGGCGGCGTTGAGGAGTGACGGGCATGAATTCCCCTTCATGGACAGTTCGGGCGGAGGGCAGCCTACGGTCAACGCGCGTAGCATGTCAGGAGCATGGAGGTAACCGTCGCGTTGCGGGCAGGTGCGACATGTCGCGGAAGGGCGGAGAGGGTGCCGTCGTACTTCCGGAGCCATTCGCTGGTCGTAGGCTCGCCTCATGAGCGACGTGGTGGACGGGACGGGTGCTGTGCGCAGGATCGAGGTTCTCGACGAGGTGCCACCTCAGGTGGCGCAGGAGGTGTCGGCGCTGCTCGAGGCCGCCGCCCGCGTCGACGGTCAGCAGGCCGTGTCCGAGCAGGGGCGGCTGCAGCTGCGCGGCGGCCGCCGGGAAGGCGTACGGCATCTGCTGCTGCACGAGGCCGACGGCGCCGGCGGCGAGGAACTCGTCGGATACGCGCAGCTGGAGGAGACGGACCCGGTGGAGGCGCCGGCCGCTGAGCTGGTTGTGCACCCGGGCCACCGGGGGCGCGGACACGGGCGGGCGCTGGGCAGTGCGCTGCTGGGCGCGTCCGGCAAGCGGCTGCGGCTGTGGGCGCACGGCGGGCATCCGTCGGCGCGGCACCTGGCGCAGGTGCTGGGGATGACGCTGTTCCGTGAGCTGCGGCAGATGCGGCGGTCGCTGGGCGACCTGAAGCTGGCCGAGCCGGTGCTGCCGGAGGGCGTGACCGTACGGACCTTCGTACCCGGGCGGGACGACGCGGCCTGGCTGGCGGTCAACGCGGCCGCCTTCGCCCACCACCCCGAGCAGGGCTCACTGACCCAACGGGACCTCGATGACCGCAAGGCGCAGCCGTGGTTCGATCCGCAGGGCTTCTTCCTGGCGATCAAGGACGACCGGATCGTCGGGTTCCACTGGACGAAGGTGCATGCAGAGGAGCGGCTGGGCGAGGTGTACGTCCTGGGCATCGATCCGAGCGCCCAGGGCACCGGCCTCGGCAAGGCGCTCACCGCGGTCGGCCTGCGGCACCTGGCGGCGCAGGGGGTGCCGACGGCGATGCTGTACGTCGATGCGGACAACGTTCCGGCCGTAAAGGTTTACGAAGGGCTCGGCTTCGTCACGTACGAGACGGACCTGATGTACCGCACGGAGACGTGAGCCTCCAGCGCCGAAGGCGCAGAGCAGCGCTGGTTCGCGGGGCGCGCCTGACCAAGGTGGGCCCCGGGGTGCCCGGGGATGCGGGCAGGACCGTGCGCGGTGGCGCGGAGTGGCCGCCTGGCCATGAGGCCCGCCTGTGGCGTGGGCACTGGTCGACGGGGGCGGGGCGCTGAGGTCCGCTTGCCGCGTGGGCACTGGTCGGCCGGGCGGGGCGCTGAGGTCCGCTTGCCGCGTGGGCACTGGTCGACGGGGCGGGGCGCTGAGGTCCGCTTGCCGCGTGGGCACCCAACGGGAGGCGACGGGGTCGTAGGGCTGGGTCCTGGACGTAAAAGGGGGTCCTGGACGTAAAAGTGTGTCCAGGGCCGCCAGGCCCGAGGGCGCGCAGTCCAGGACCCCCACCCCGGAGGCCCCGGCGCCGGCACCAGCTTGTCGGGGGCATGAATGCCCGGTTCCGGGGCAGGTACCGGACACGGCGGCGCAGCGCGGGTCTTTTAAGGTGGCGCGCGGCGCACGGCCGCCACGCTGGCGAGAACCACACGCGGCGCGGAGCAGCCACCCAGGCGCAGGAACCCCCACGCCGGCCCGGAGCAGCAGCCCAGGCGCAGGAACCCTGGCGCAGAGCGGCCACCCTGGCGAAGGGACCCGCTTGCCTGTCCGCCATGTTCCCGTTACCGATGATTCAATCGCGCTTGCGAGCATCGCTGAATGCAGCCAGCTGTGCCTCACGGCTCCATCAGACGGCTCCGCACCGTCCGTCCCCCTCGTCCCGACGCGCCCGAGGGCCTCGGAACGCGGAAGAATATGGACATGAACGAGTCCAGCGTCCCGGCACCGGTCCAGCACACGCAGCCGCAGCCTTCGGTCGGCTCCATCGCCGCGCACCGCCCCCACACGGTGGTCCAGGCCGTCTCCGACCTGGACCCGGACCTCGACGCCGATGTGGATGCGTACGAGGACGACAGCGATGCGGGCGAGCTGCCCCAGGGCCGCTTCCTGGATCGCGAGCGCAGCTGGCTGGCGTTCAACGAGCGGGTACTGGAGCTGGCGGAGGACCCGGCCACCCCGCTCCTGGAGCGCGCCAACTTCCTCGCGATCTTCGCCAGCAATCTCGACGAGTTCTTCATGGTCCGGGTGGCCGGCCTCAAGCGCCGCATCGCCACCGGCGTCGCCACCCGCTCCGCCTCGGGCCTGCAGCCCCGTGAGGTCCTGGACCTGATCTGGAACCGGTCCCGCGAGCTCATGGCCCGGCACGCCGCCTGCTTCCAGCAGGACGTCCTCCCCGAGCTCGCCGACCAGGGCATTCACCTCGTCCGCTGGCCCGACCTCACCGAGAAGGAACAGGCCCGCCTGTTCACTCTCTTCCGGCAGCAGATCTTCCCGGTCCTCACCCCGCTCGCGGTGGACCCGGCGCACCCCTTCCCGTACATCTCGGGGCTCTCGCTGAACCTCGCGGTCGTCGTACGGAACCCCGTGAGCGGCCACCGGCACTTCGCGCGGGTCAAGGTGCCGCCCCTGCTGTCCCGCTTCCTCGAGGCCTCGCCGCAGCGGTACGTCCCCGTGGAGGACGTGATCGCGGCGCATCTGGAGGAGCTGTTCCCGGGCATGGAGGTCCTCGCTCACCACACCTTCCGGGTCACCCGCAACGAGGACCTGGAGGTCGAGGAGGACGACGCCGAGAACCTGCTCCAGGCCATGGAGAAGGAGCTGATGCGGCGCCGGTTCGGCCCGCCGGTCCGGCTGGAGGTCGAGGAGTCCATCGACCCGTATGTGCTGGACCTGCTGGTCCGCGAGCTGAAGATCTCCGAAGCCGAGGTGTACCCGCTGCCCGGGCCGCTCGATCTGACCGGGCTGTTCGGCATAGCGGCGCTGGACCGGCCCGAGCTGAAGTACGAGAAGTTCGTGGCCGGCACGCACCGTGATCTGGCGGAGGTGGAGTCGGCCAACCCGCCGGACATCTTCGCCGCCCTGCGCGAGCGGGACGTCATGCTGCACCACCCGTACGACTCCTTCTCCACCTCCGTCCAGGCCTTCCTGGAGCAGGCCGCGGCCGACCCGGACGTCCTGGCGATCAAGCAGACGCTCTACCGGACCTCCGGAAAGTCCCCGATCGTCGACGCCCTGATAGACGCGGCCGAAGCCGGCAAGCAGGTGCTGGTGCTGGTCGAGATCAAGGCGCGCTTCGACGAGCAGGCCAACATCAAGTGGGCGCGGAAGCTGGAGGAGGCCGGCTGCCACGTCGTCTACGGGCTCGTCGGCCTGAAGACGCACTGCAAGCTGTCGCTGGTGGTGCGGCAGGAGGGCGACACCCTGCGCCGGTACTCGCACGTGGGCACCGGCAACTACCACCCGAAGACGGCGCGGCTGTACGAGGACCTGGGGCTGCTGACGGCGGACCAGCAGGTCGGCGCGGATCTGTCGGACCTGTTCAACCGGCTCTCGGGCTACTCGCGGCGCGAGACGTACCGGCGGCTGCTCGTAGCGCCCAAGTCGCTGCGCGACGGCCTGGTCCAGCGGATCAACAAGGAGGCCGCGAACCAGCGGGCCGGGCGCCCCGCGTACATCCGGATCAAGGTCAACTCGATGGTCGACGAGGCGGTCATCGACGCCCTCTACCGGGCATCGCAGGCGGGCGTACCGGTGGACATCTGGGTGCGCGGCATCTGCGCGCTGCGCCCGGGCGTGCCGGGGCTGTCGGAGAACATCCGGGTGCGCAGCATCCTGGGGCGGTTCCTGGAGCACTCGCGGATCTTCGCCTTCGGCAACGGCGGCGAGCCGGAGGTGTGGATCGGCAGCGCCGACATGATGCACCGCAACCTGGACCGGCGGATCGAGGCCCTGGTCCGGGTGACGGACCCGGCCCACCGGGCCTCGTTGAACCGGCTGTTGGAGACCGGCATGTCGGACGACACCGCCTCCTGGCACCTCGGCCCGGACGGCAACTGGACACGGCACGCGACCGACGCGGACGGACGCCCGCTGCGGAACGTGCAGGAGATGCTCATTGACGCCCGGAGGCGCAAGCGTGGCCCAGCGACACCATGACCCCGCGGATGGCTTCGGGGACGGTGGTGGCACCCGTACGGCCACCGGCCCTGACCCCACCCGTGAGGGTGCGGCGCTGACCGCTGAGGTTCCCCACGCCGACGGGGTCACCGTTGGCCCAGGAGGCACTCCCGGCACGGGACTGGCGGAAGCCGAAGGATCCGGCGGCAGCCAGGGAAGCTGCGCTGAGCACCCCGTACCCGGCGGGAGCACCGCCGGCGAGGTGCTGGCCGGGTATCTGCACCAGCAGGCCGCCGAGTTCCTGCGCAGCCTGCGGCTGCACCGCGAGAGCGGCGTGGACGCGGAGGAGGCCGTCGAGGCGGCCCGGCAGATGCGGCGTTCGGCGCGGCGCATCAGCGGCGCGCTGCAGACCTTCCGGCCGCTGACCGACGCGGAGTGGGCGGACCCGCTGCGCGCGGAGCTGGGCTGGCTGACGGGCATGCTCGGCCGCGAGCACGCGTGCGCGGCACGGCTCGCGCGGCTCCGGGGGGCCCTGCACCGGCTCTCGGGCGCCGATGCGGTTCCTCTCGGGACCGATGGGCGCTTCGATGCCGGCGCTGGGAACGCCGCGGTGGAAGGCGTAGCCGAGCCCTCCGCATCCTCCGAGGGGAAGCCGGGCCAGGCCGCGACGCGCGGCGCCGGAGCGGAGGCCCCCACCGCCGCGCTCACAGTCGGCGCCGCCCGCGCCGGGGCCCTGCTGGAGCGGCAGCTCACCCTGGCCCGGAGCCGCGCGCACTCCGCCGCACTGCAAGCACTCGGCTCGTCCCGCTTCCACGCGGTCGCGGACGCCGTCGCCGTCCTGGCCTCGGAAGTGCCGCTCAGCTCCTCGGCGGCCGAGCGGTCCGCCGACGAAGCGCTGCCGCCCCTCGTCGACCATGTCCACCAGCGGCTCATCGAAGCCGTCGACGCGCTGCCCCTGGGGCGTGCGGGACACCCGTACAACGCCGACGCGTTGGTCCATGGTCTCGCCGCCACCGAGACGGCCGACTCCCCGCCCGCGAGCGATCAGCAGGACGCTCCGTGGCACCAGGTGCGGCAGCTGCTGCGGCTGCGCCGGTACGCCCAGGAGGTCCTGGACGCACAGGGGCCTGCCCAGCGCGCCGATGGGCTGGCCGTACGGCTCTACAGCGTGGCGCAGGCCCTGGAACGGCACCGGGACGCCGCCGAGGCCGCTGCCGCGGCCGCCGCCGCGGCCCGTACCCCGCGCATCGCCCCCGCCACGGCGTATGCCCTCGGCGTGCTGCACGCCGATCAGCGGCACGAGGTGGAAGCGGCACGATTCGCCTTCAACCGGCTCTGGAAGCGATGGGCGGTGACGGCCTCATGACGGAGCCGGGCATCCAGGCGGCAGGCTGCGTGCTGTGGCGGCGGGCCGCGGACCCTGCTGCCCGGAGCGAGGGCGAGGCGCCGGGCGCGGGTATCGAGATCGCGCTGGTGCACCGTCCGAAATACGACGACTGGTCGCATCCCAAGGGCAAGTTGAAGCGGGGTGAGGACCCTCTGGCGGGCGCCGTGCGCGAGGTGCGGGAGGAGACGGGCATGGAGTGCGTGCCGGGCCCGCAACTGCCCACCGTGCACTACTTGGTGAACGGCCGGCGCAAGCAGGTCATGTACTGGGCGGCGGAGGCCCTGCCGGGCGGAAGGTTCGTCCCCAACCAGGAAGTGGACCAGGTCGCCTGGCTGCCCCCGGACGCTGCCCGCCGGCGGCTCACCTATGACCACGACCGCTTCCTGGTCGATGCCCTGCTCGCCGCTCTGCACCTGACCTGAAGCCCGCCTCGAAGCGCCCGATGGGATCAACGTCCTTTATCGCCAGTGCAGTTGGGGTGATGGAGTCGGCAGCCTTGTCACTCGTCTCAACTCCTGTGACCGCGGGTTGTCAGCGATCTGGTGGACATGCCGGAGGCCACGGCAGCGTTCCGGTTTCCGTACGAAATCCCTGGCCGGCCGCCGCTGTTCGAGACGGAGGCGAGGCGCTCCGCTGAGGCGGGGGGCGCGGGCGCGGATGGAAGGCGGCGGCAAGGCCCGGCTCTGATACGGGCGGCCCTCAGTCGCGGGGGGCCAGCGCGCTCCAGCGGACGGTGACCTCGCCCTGCCGCCAGCGGCCCGGCCCGTCCACGATCGGCCAGTCCACGCTGAGGTCGCGTAGGGACCGCATCCAGCGCTGGCGGGCGCCAAGTGCGGCGAACGGCGCGGCCGCGGCCCAGGCGCGGTCGAAGTCGCGCAGGAAGGCGTGCACGGGCTCGCCCGGGACGTTGCGGTGGATCAGTGCCTTGGGGAGGCGTTCGGCCAGGTCGGACGGCTGCTGCAGGGATCCCAGCCGGGTGGCGAAGGTGACGGTGCGCGCCCCCTCCGGGCCGAGTGAGACCCAGACGTGGCGGCGGCCTATCTCGTCGCATGTGCCCTCGACGAGCAGCCCGCCCGGGGCCAGACGGGCGCACAGCCGCTCCCATACGGCGCGTACCTGGGTCTCGTCGTACTGGCGGAGAACGTTGGCGGCCCGGATGAGGACCGGGCGGTGCCCGCCGGGCAGCGGCACCTCGAAGCCGCCGTGGGCGAAGGCGAGCCCCTCGCATTCGTACGGGCGGGCCGCCTCGACCCGGGCCGGGTCGATCTCGATCCCCACGACCCGGACACCGGGCCGTACGGCGCGCAGGCGGCGCAGCAGCTCGACCGCGGTCCAGGGGGCGGCGCCGTAGCCGAGGTCGACGGCGATGGGCTCGCCGGCCCGGCGCAGGGCCGGGCCGTGCGCGGCAGTGATCCACCGGTCCATGCGGCGCAGGCGATTCGGATGCGTGGTCCCGCGGGTCACCGTCCCTACGGGCCGGGCGGAGGACACGCGGGCGGCCATGCGCTCGACGATACGGCCTCCCGCCGGGTCATCACCCCACTGCCCGCAGCCCCGGGCCAACCCCAGCCCGGACGGGCCTCGAACCGCTCCGGCCCACGCGCCTCCACGCGTCTCCGCTCCAGCCCCACGCGCCTCCGGCGGGTTCCCTCTCACCTGAGCGCCTGCGGCTTTTTCCTGCCCACCCGCCCCGTTAAAAGGGGCAAGCTCCTAAAAGGGGCAGGCTCCGTTCCCACCCTCGACCGAGGTGATCTGGGCTAGCGCCCGGCGCCACTGCGCTGCGCTCGCCCGCGCAGGTCCCGTCCGCCGCCCGGGCGCACCAGCGGGTGCCTGGGCTCGGGACTCGCTGGTCCCGACATCGGCGGGCAAAATCCGGCGCGGAGCACCAGGCCGGCTGCGCGCCGCTTGCGCGCGTCAATGGGGCGGGTGGGCGGGAAATCGCAGCGCAGAGGGCCGGGGAAGGGCGCGCCGCAGGCGCAGAGGGCCCGGGCTGCGGCGGGCGGCCGCGGCTTGGGCGCGGAGCGGCCGCGCCGGCGAGGCGACCGTCACGGTTTGGCAAAGCGGAAATGAGCCGCCACCCCCCCTGGTTACAGGGATCGGAGGGGTAGAACGCCCCTCCGACCCGCCAAGGAGGTCCCGCGAGGTGAGCAAGTACGTGTCCCGGCTCGGAGGGCTCCGTGGCCGTACCCACGGCACACTCGTCGGCCCGCCCCGGCTCCGGCTCCCCGGCGCCTACCGCCGCCCCCGCCGTATCGCCATGCTCAGCGTGCACACATCACCGCTGCACCAGCCCGGCACCGGCGACGCGGGCGGGATGAACGTCTACATCGTCGAGCTCGCCAAGCGCCTCGCCGCCCTGGGCATCGAGGTCGAGATCTTCACCCGGGCCACCGCAGCCGCCCTCCCAGCCGCCGTCGAGCTCGCGCCCGGCGTACTCGTACGGCACGTGGACGCCGGCCCGTACGAGGGCCTGGCCAAGGAGGAGCTGCCCGCCCAACTGTGCGCCTTCACGCACGGCGTGATGCAGACGTGGGCGCGCCACCGGCCCGGCTACTACGACCTGGTGCACTCCCACTACTGGCTCTCCGGCCACGTCGGCTGGCTCGCCGCCCAGCGCTGGGGCGTCCCGCTCGTGCACGCCATGCACACCATGGCCAAGGTCAAGAACGCCTCCTTGGCCGCGGGCGACACGCCCGAGCCCGCGGCCCGCGTGATCGGCGAGACGCAGGTCGTACGGGCGGCCGACCGGCTCATCGCGAACACCGACATGGAGGCGGACGAGCTCATACGCCACTACGAGGCCGACCCCGCCAAGGTCGCCGTCGTCCACCCCGGCGTGAACCTGGACCGCTTCCGGCCCGACGCGTCCGGCATCGAGGCCGGCCGCGCCGCCGCCCGCGCCCGCCTCGGACTGCCGCAGGACGCGCTGATACCACTCTTCGCCGGCCGGATACAGCCGCTGAAGGCACCGGACGTCCTTCTGCGCGCGGTGGCCCGGCTGCTGGACGAGCAGCCGGCGCTGCGCGAGCGGATCGTCGTCCCGGTCGTCGGCGGGCCGAGCGGCAGCGGCCTCGCCAAGCCGGAGGGGCTGCAGAAGCTCGCGGCCCTGCTCGGCATCTCCGATGTGGTGCTCTTCCGGCCGCCGGTCGGACAGGCCCAGCTCGCCGACTGGTACCGGGCGGCGTCCGTACTGGTCATGCCGTCTTACAGCGAGTCGTTCGGCCTGGTGGCCATCGAGGCGCAGGCCTGCGGCACGCCCGTGATCGCCGCCCGGGTCGGCGGCCTGCCGGTGGCCGTACGAGACGGGGTGAGCGGTGTGCTGGTGGCGGGCCACGAGCCCGCCGACTACGCACGGGCGCTGCGCGGCTTCGCCGACGACCCGCAGCTCTCCGCCCGGATGGGCGCGGCGGCGGCCCGGCACGCCCAGTCCTTCGGCTGGGGCGCGGTCGCCTCGGCGACCGCGGATGTGTACACGGCGGCGCTGCACGAGCGCCGTCGTCACAGCACGCTGCTATGATCCGCCCCACTGGGCGGATCCAGTACCCGCCCCCGCCGCAGGGCCTGTGGTGGCCGGACATGAGGCTCCGCCGAGTGTCAAACCCTCCGGCGCGAGCCGGGAGGGAATCTCCCTCAGACACGGGGGAGAGGAGGTCAAGCTCGCTGTATGGCTGAACAAGCTGTGTGCAAGACGGTCGAGCAGACGCTCAGGGACGCCGGGCTCGAATGGGAAAGTCGTGAGCCCGGCACCTACGTCGTCACGCTGCCCGGCACCCGCAAGCTGTCGACGACCTGCTCGCTGAAGGTCGGCAAGCACGCCCTCTCCGTCAACGCCTTCGTCGTCCGGCGCCCGGACGAGAACCACGAGGCGGTGCACCGCTGGCTGCTGGAGCGCAACGCCCGGCTGTACGGCGTCAGTTACGCGATCGACAGCCTGGGAGACGTCTATCTGGTCGGCAAGCTGCCGCTGGCCGCCGTCACACCGGAGGAGCTGGACCGGCTGCTCGGCACGGTCCTGGAGAACGCGGACGGCAGCTTCAACACGCTTCTGGAGATGGGCTTCGCGACCGCGATCCGCCGGGAGTACGAGTGGCGCACTTCGCGCGGCGAGTCGACTCGCAACCTGGAGGCGTTCGCCCACCTGACGGGGGCGAGCAAGCCGACCAAGCCGTAACCGCGTACAAGCCGACATCCGCACCGGTACCCGGCACGGGCACCCCTGGTGCCGTGTCCCGTGTCACCCTGATCCGCGAGTCCGGTCAGATCCCGACTTTCGCGATGCCCACATTGGTTGGGCCGAACTGTGTCGCGTAGTCGAGACGGTCTGTACCGATCCTTGCTGCCGCAGCACTCGCCATGTTGAGCAAATCCGGACCGTGTCCTGATGCTCCGGACGCACAGCGGCTGTCGCTGCACGAAGCAGGAGGACTCCCCAGAGCGCCAGTTCGATGGGCTGTGAGCAGAAGCGGGTTCGATGCACTCGGCGGTGGTCATCGCGACACGTTCGGCATCGGCCAGTCGCCCCTGCTTTGTGAAGATCCAGGCGAGGCTGGAGATCCCGACTGTCCGCAAGTAAGGGCCGTCGCCTTTGCCGGCCGCCTCCATGGACCGCTCAAGAGCGGTGAATCCGGCGTCCTCTAACCGGCCGAGCGCGCGGACGGGCGTTCGCATCGTCCGGGGGTTCCGCCCGGCACCCAACACCTTTGCCGACGCCGTCGACGAAGGCGCGTCAGTGGTGGTGGCCGTGCCGGCCGAGGGTCTCCACGGGGGTCGCGCCGGGGCGGGTCCACTGCGGCACGGGGCGGCTGGTCGGGCCCCAGGTGGCGTTCCCGTCGGCGTCCGTGCGCCAGTACCAGCAGATCGGCGAGCCATGCCCACCGACCGGCGAGTCGGCCTGAGGGGCCTCGGGCCAGCCCTCGGGGTTGTCCTCCCACGCCTCGCGGCGGCCGTAGGGCGTCATGTCGAGCAGGCCGAGGGACCCGTTGACCGGCTCGTTGCCACGGCCGGTCGTGGAGTAGGTGAGGAACACGCGGTCGCCGTGGCGCAGGAAGCAGGTGATGTAACCCATTTCTCCGCCGACCGGTTCCTCCACGTCGCGCACCGAGTACCAGGGCTGGGTGTAGCCCATGAAGTCGACGTAGGAGGCCACCTCGTCCCACCGGCCCGTCGTCAGGATGGCGAACGAGACGCCGCGGGCGTTGAGGTAGACAGCGTCCTTCAGGTGCCAGGCCGTGGTGGTGCAGCCCTCGCACTGCCCCTGGTGCGGCGCGCCGTCGTACCACATGTGCTTGTAGACCACGAGCTCGTCGCGGCCCTGGAACAGGTCCAGGAACGGGACCGGGCCGTCGGGTCCGACGACCTCGACCGTCCCGTCGAGCTCCACCATCGGCAGCCGGCGGCGGGCCGCGGCGATGGCGTCGCCCTCGCGGGTGTGGGCCTTCTCGCGGACCAGGAGCTCATCACGGGCGGCCTGCCAGGTGGCCAGGCCGACCACGGGCGGGCGCCCGGGCAGCGCGGTGGTCGGATCGTCCGGCGTGGGCGTCATGGTCTCCTCCGTGGTGCCTCGTGCCGGGCAGCGTCGTACGACCTCCTACGACACCAGATTAGACGCGCGACCCGGCCGAAACTCATCGCGGCGGGGCCCTCGGCCGAGCCGACACCGACCACGTCGGGCTGACAAGTTCACAGACGCGCTCTGAGACTGGCGATGGACATGGGGTCCCTCCCAGGCCAAGCTCTGGGGGGAAGATCCCCCGATGATGTAAGCGGCGCTTGTGGCGAGCGCAGATGCGGCACCGGCGCGGCGACCTGGGCCGTGGCCGCGACCTGGGAGGGCCCCGAGCGCCGGACGACGGTCCTGGACTGGGCCGAGCCCGCACTCGCGCTGCTCGCGGCGAGGCACCACTGGTTTTCAGAGGACGGGCCCGGTCCCGGCACGTGGACGCAGTGTCTCCGGAGGAAGGCCGTCGATTAGGCTCAAGGCCATGGCCGACGCACCGTACAAGCTGATCCTCCTCCGCCACGGCGAGAGCGAGTGGAACGCGAAGAACCTCTTCACCGGTTGGGTGGACGTCAACCTCAACGAGAAGGGCGAGAAGGAGGCGCAGCGCGGCGGCGAACTCCTGGCGGACGCCGGCCTGCTGCCCGACGTCGTCCACACCTCGCTGCAGAAGCGCGCGATCCGTACCGCGCAGATCGCCCTCGAGGCCTGTGACCGGCACTGGATCCCGGTCCACCGCTCGTGGCGGCTGAACGAGCGGCACTACGGCGCGCTGCAGGGCAAGAACAAGGCGGAGACGCTCGCCGAGTTCGGCGAGGAGCAGTTCATGCTGTGGCGCCGTTCGTACGACACCCCGCCGCCGCCCATCGAGGACGACTCCGAGTGGTCGCAGAGCAACGACCCGCGCTACGCGTCGATCCCGCCGGAGCTGCGCCCGCGCACCGAGTGCCTCAAGGACGTCGTGGTCCGCATGCTGCCGTACTGGTACGACAACATCGTCCCGGACCTGCTGGCCGGCCGTACGGTCCTGGTCGCTGCGCACGGCAACAGCCTGCGGGCGCTGGTCAAGCACCTGGACGGCATCTCCGACGCCGACATCGCCGGCCTGAACATCCCGACCGGCATCCCGCTCTCCTACGAGCTGGACGCCGACTTCCGCCCGCTGAACCCGGGCGGCACCTACCTCGACCCGGAGGCCGCGAAGGCCGCCATCGAGGCTGTAAAGGCCCAGGGCAAGAAGAAGTAGCGAGCCACAGAAGAGCCCCCCTGCCGACGGCGTTCGCTGCTGGTGGGGGCTCGGTCGCGCTTTCGGGGCCGTCTCGGGGTGGCCGGGCGCCAGGCCGGCCCGGCCCTGAGCGGCGGAGGGCCCTGACCAGGGACGTGGTCAGGGCCCTCCCTACTCGGTCGGCGCACGGATGCGCGCGGGTGCTTGTGGACGCGGTTACGCGCCCTCCACCGGCATCGCGGGCGCGATCTCGTCCGCGTGCTCGCCTGTCACCAGGTACACCACCCGCTTGGCCACGGATACCGCGTGGTCGGCGAAACGCTCGTAGTAGCGGCCCAGCAGCGTCACATCGACGGCCGTCTCGATGCCGTGCTTCCACCGGTCGTCCATCAGGTGCTGGAAGAGCGTGCGGTGCAGGAGGTCCATCGCGTCGTCGTCCTGCTCCAGCTGGAGCGCCAGGTCGACGTCCTTGGTGATGATCACCTCCGCGGCCTTCGCCATCAGCCGCTGCGCGAGCTGGCCCATCTCCAGGATGGTGGCGTGCAGGTCGCCGGGCACGGCGGTGTCGGGGAAGCGCAGCCGGGCGAGCTTGGCGACGTGCTGGGCGAGGTCGCCGGAACGCTCCAGGTCGGCGCTCATCCGCAGCGAGGTGACGACAATCCGCAGGTCGGTGGCGACCGGCTGCTGGCGGGCCAGCAGGGCGATCGCGCGCGCCTCCAGATCGTGCTGGAGGTCGTCGACCTTCTCGTCACCGGCGATCACGCTCTCGGCCAGCTTGAGGTCCGCGTCGAGGATCGCCGTGGTGGCCCGGCCGATCGCGGAGCCGACAAGCCGGGCCATCTCGACCAGACCTTCACCGATCGAGTCGAGCTCCTCGTGGTATGCGTCCCGCATCGATTACCTTCTCTCTCCCGCTGGGCTGGTTCTCCCAGCATCCACGCTCGGGTCCGTACACGTCCCGTGTGAGCCGCGAAGGTGAATCAGTGCTGACGCCGAGGTGAACTCTTGGCAACGGACGCTACCCGTCCCGGCAACCCACTCGGCCGGGGGCTTTGCGGCTGGATGTCCGGAGTTAACCAGTGTGGAATCGGTAGTGAACTCTCGGCAACGAGTGCCCTTGGGTCCACCCCGATGGCTGTAGAAGCGTCTCACCACCCGCTTAATCTGGACGCATGGACGTGAACGCGGCAGTCGCCGCAGTGGCAGCGATCGCCGGGGTCGGTACCGGCATCGTCGCCATGCTGGCGTTCCGCTTCAGTGAGCGCGAGCAGGCAAAACCCACCCGCAGCTCACTGCACACCGACGCCGCACTGCCACCCGGCGTCGACACCGTGCTGTCCGTACTGCGCTCCTCCGCTGTCGTCCTCGACGAGGGCGACAGCGTAGTGAAGGCCAGCTCCGCGGCATACGCCCTGGGCCTGGTCCGCGGCGGAAAGCTGGCGGTGGAGCCCATGCTCCAGATGGCCCGGGACACCAGACGCGACGGCGAGATACGTCAGGTCGAACTGGATCTGCCCCGCCGCGGCACGGGACGCGGCGAGGCCCTGGCGGTCTCCGCAAGGGTCGCCCCGCTCGGCTCCCGGCTCGTTCTGCTGCTGGTCGAGGACCTCACCGAGGCCCGGCGCATCGAGGCGGTCCGGCGCGACTTCGTGGCCAACGTGAGCCACGAGCTGAAGACCCCGGTCGGCGCGCTCTCCCTGCTCTCCGAGGCCGTGATGGACGCCGCGGACGACCCGGAGGCCGTCAACCGCTTCGCCGGGCGGATGCAGATCGAGGCCACCCGGCTGACCAACCTGGTGCAGGAGCTGATCGACCTCTCGCGGGTGCAGAACGACGACCCGCTGGAGGACGCCGAGCCCGTACGCGTGGACGAGCTCGTCGCCGAGGCGATCGACCGGTGCCGCCACCAGGCGAGCACCAAGCAGATCACCATCGCCTCCGGCGGCACCGCCGACCTGCACGTATGGGGCAACCGCGGCCAGCTCGCCGCCGCCCTCGGCAACCTTGTCGAGAACGCCGTCAACTACAGCCCGGCCCGCACCCGCGTCGGCATCGCCGGCCGCCGGGTCACCGCCCCTGGCGGCGATCTGATCGAGATCGCCGTCACCGACCAGGGCATCGGCATCTCCGAAAAGGAAAAAGAGCGGATCTTCGAGCGGTTCTACCGCGTCGATCCGGCGCGCTCGCGCGCCACCGGCGGGACCGGACTCGGCCTCGCCATCGTCAAGCACGTGGTCGCCTCGCACGGCGGGGAGGTCACGGTGTGGAGCGCTGAAGGCCAGGGCTCCACCTTCACCCTGCGGCTTCCGGAGGCGGGCCGCGCACGGGACCGGGACACGGTAGCGGACGACTGCCAGGGCCGGACCCTGATCGAGCCGGGCGACCTCGAAGACGAGGACCGTCCGTACGAAGCCTTCACCGATGAACCACTTCCTGCCCCGGAGGTCCTTCCGTGACCCGAGTGCTCGTCGTCGAGGACGAGGAGTCGTTCAGCGACGCCCTGTCGTACATGCTCCGCAAGGAGGGCTTCGAGGTCGCCATCGCGACAACGGGGCCCGATGGGCTGGACGAGTTCGAGCGCAATGGCGCCGACCTGGTCCTTCTAGACCTGATGCTGCCGGGCCTGCCCGGCACGGAGGTGTGCCGGCAGCTGCGCGGCCGCTCCAACGTCCCGGTCATCATGGTGACCGCCAAGGACAGCGAGATCGACAAGGTCGTCGGCCTGGAAATAGGAGCCGACGACTACGTGACCAAGCCCTTCTCCTCGCGCGAGCTGGTGGCCCGCATCCGTGCGGTGCTGCGGCGGCGCGGCGAGCCCGAGGAGGTCGAGCCGGCCGCCCTGGAGGCCGGGCCCGTGCGCATGGACGTCGACCGGCACGTGGTGACCGTCGACGGCAGCAAGGTCGACCTGCCGCTGAAGGAGTTCGACCTGCTGGAGATGCTGCTGCGCAACGCCGGCCGAGTGCTGACCCGGATGCAGCTGATCGACCGGGTGTGGGGCGCGGACTACGTCGGCGACACCAAGACGCTCGACGTGCACGTCAAGCGGCTGCGGGCCAAGATCGAGCCGGACCCGGGAGCCCCGCGCTACCTGGTGACGGTCCGCGGGCTCGGGTACAAGTTCGAGCCGTAGGCCGTCGGCCGGACGGAGACGGGCGAGGCCCCGGAGCGGTTTGGATGCTGTTGGTTGCTCCGGGGTCTGCGTGACGTCGGCCCTCAAGACCGCAACGAGGTCTTGAAGGCCGACGTTGTCGCACAGGAACCCGGATCAACCAACAGCACCCGGTTGCTCCGGGGCCTCGTGCGTACGGTCAGTGGTGGCTCGCGTGTACAGGGGTCTGGCTCGGAGACACCGAACCGCCGGGGCTCGCGGTGCCGGTCGGAGTCGCGGCACCGGTCGGGCTCGGGCTGACGCTCGGGCTCGCGCTGCCGCTCGGGCTCGCGCTGGGGCTCGGCCCGTACTCCTCGAAGTAACTCTTCGCAGGGAAGACGAACGCCGTCAGCTTGATCTCGCCCGTCTCGCTCAGCTTGAAGATGACGGGCTTCGCGTCGCCGTCGCGGGCGACCTGCTTGCCCTTGGGGAAGACGGCCGCGGGGTTGCCCTTGCCGCCCAGCAGCAGGCTGCCGCCCGCCGGGACGGTGACCGGGCCGGTGGTGCCCTTGGCGGGGTAGAGCTTCGCCTTGCCGTTCCCGGCCAGCGTGACGGACTGGAGGATCTGGTCCTTCCCGCCGTTGTTGAAGATCCTGGCCGTCACGACCGCGGGACCCTCGGCCCCGTTCGGCTGGGTGACCACATTGGCGTTCTGGATCTTGATGTCGCCCACGGTGGTCTCGGCGTTGTCGGGCTTGACCTCCAGCGTCGCGGCC
The DNA here is from genome assembly GCF_054963655.1 of Streptomyces sp. HSS9-12. Lineage (NCBI taxonomy): Bacteria > Bacillati > Actinomycetota > Actinomycetes > Kitasatosporales > Streptomycetaceae > Streptomyces > Streptomyces sp. HSS9-12. The sequence continues at coordinate 18,964 of NZ_JBUEGC010000005.1, forward strand.
TGGTTCCCGGCCGCGCAGGCGGTCAGTGAGGCGAGAGAGAACGCGATGACGGTGGCGGCGAGGGCGCCGCGTCGAAGGCTGCTGCTCACGGCGGCGGCATCTCCTAGGACGAGCTACGGGCGGCCGAACGTGAGTCTGCCCGGTCGCGGATGGACTGCTGAGGCGGCAGTAAAGCCGCCCTAAGGGTGTGTCAGCGGGCCATAGGTTACCCAGGCGTCCATCGGCCTTCGCACCCGACCCGCCTCTGACGGCCACCCCGCGCCGTCATCGGCGGCAGCCGAATATCGTCCGGGCATCAGTCCGGCCGATTATCGGCGAGGAATAGGTGAAGGTTGTGAATTTGATCAACCCGGTGGAGTCATGAACGCAGCATGAAGGCGAGTGTGATCAATATGTGAATGGGGCCGGATCTGCTCCCGCAGCGCCGAACGGAGTAGCAGAAGTCAGCCTCCCGGACTCCGGCAAACCGGGACGTTCAGCCACTCGTGCAGGGCTGTCATGACGTGTAACGTACGCGTTTCGCTCCGCCGCCACAGCCGCTCCGACCTGCGAATACCTGCTCTCGGCGGCCCCGTGCAGCACGTTCCGACCGCTGTTGTCAAGCCCCGAGATATGCCCTGACCTGCGAAAACGCCATTCAGAACGGGGCGTTCCCGTGTTACTCTGGATAGCCACGGAAGGGGTACCTGTCACATGACGTTCAAGGTTGGCGACACCGTGGTCTATCCCCATCACGGGGCCGCGCTGATCGAGGCCATCGAAACTCGCCAGATCAAAGGCGTGGACAAGACCTACTTGGTGCTGAAGGTCGCCCAGGGTGATCTGACGGTTCGGGTCCCGGCGGACAATGCGGAGTTCGTCGGCGTACGCGATGTGGTCGGCCAGGACGGGCTGGATCGGGTCTTCGAGGTGCTGCGCGCGCCGTATGCGGAGGAGCCCACCAACTGGTCCCGTCGCTACAAGGCAAATCTCGAGAAGCTCGCCTCCGGCGATGTGATCAAGGTGGCAGAGGTCGTCCGCGACCTGTGGCGCCGGGAGCGTGAGCGAGGACTTTCCGCGGGTGAGAAGCGCATGCTCGCCAAGGCCCGCCAGATTCTGGTGAGCGAGCTCGCCCTCGCGGAGAACACCAACGAGGACAAGGCCGAGGCGCTGCTCGACGAGGTCCTCGCGTCCTGACGTGACGGCGCCTGACGCTCAAGCAACGTGCAACGTGTCGCGGTGCCCGAGCGATCTCTGCGGACGGCCGGGGAACAGGCCCCCGAAAAACGCAGCGATGTCGCCGGGCGCTGCGGCATGTGCGTGCGGGTGCAGCCCTCTGCGGCGTTGGCTGTACGCTCCCGCGTGACTGGGGTCGTGCCGGGCCCAGGCAATCCGCCCGACCAGTTGTCACGGAAGGGACCGGTCAGGGCAACGCCCGGCACGCTGTGGCCATACCCAACTCGGCCGAGGAAACAAACCTGAACGCGCAATCAATGTCCGACGCACACAGCCCCGCGGGCACGGCTCGCCCGGCCGGCCGCACCGCCGCGGTCATCCCCGCAGCGGGCCGCGGTATCCGTCTCGGCCCCGGCGCGCCCAAGGCGTTGCGCCTGCTGGGCGGCACGCCGATGCTGGTCCACGCCGTACGGGCCATGGCCCGCTCCCGATCCGTCTCCCTTGTCGTGGTGGTCGCCCCGCCGGACGGGGTCGCCGAGGTCCGCAGCCTCCTTGACGACGCGCTGCCGGAGACCGAGAGCACCGATCTGCTGATCGTCGCCGGCGGTGCGACCCGCCAGGAGTCCGTACGTGCCGGCCTCGAGGCGCTCCCCGCTGACATCGACACCGTCCTGGTGCATGACGCCGCCCGTCCGCTGGTCCCCGTCGACACGGTGGACGCGGTCGCCGCGGCTGTACGGGGCGGGGCCCCGGCCGTCGTCCCGGCGCTGCCGGTCGCCGACACCGTCAAGCAGGTCGAGCCGCGCCCCGCCGGCGAACCGGAGCCGGTGGTCGGCACCCCCGACCGCGCCCTGCTGCGCGCCGTCCAGACCCCGCAGGGCTTCGACCGCGCCACGCTTGGCGAGGCCCACGAGAAGGTCGCGCTCGAGGGCGAGGGCGCCACGGACGACGCCGGCATGGTCGAGCGGCTCGGCGTACCAGTCGTGGTCGTGCCCGGCCATGAGGAGGCGTTCAAGGTGACCCGGCCGCTGGACCTCGTACTCGCCGAGGCCGTGCTCGCCCGCAGGAGAGCCACCGATGGTTTCTGAAGCGTCTGACATCGGGCTGCCGCCCGGTGGTGTGCTCCCGCTGGTCGGAATCGGCACGGATGTGCACGCCTTCGAGCGGGGCCGCGAGCTGTGGTGCGCGGGCCTGCTGTGGGAGAGCTCCGAAAGCGGCGGGTACGGCCTCGCCGGGCACTCCGACGGCGACGTCGCCGCACACGCCGCCTGCGACGCGCTGTTCTCCGCCGCCGGGCTCGGTGACCTCGGCGCGCACTTCGGCACCGACCGCCCCGAGTGGGCCGGTGCCTCGGGTGTGGCGTTGCTCACCGAGGCCGCGCGCATCGTACGGGCCGAGGGCTTCCGGATCGGCAATGTCGCGATCCAGGTGATCGGCGTACGGCCGAAGATCGGCAAGCGGCGCGGGGAGGCGCAGAAGGTGCTCTCCGCGGCGGCCGGTGCGCCGGTATCGGTCTCGGGGACGACCACCGACGGGCTCGGCCTCACCGGCCGTGGTGAAGGCCTGGCCGCCATCGCCACGGCCCTGGTATTCCCCGGCGCCTGACGAACCCGCGCCTGCGGCCATGCTGTATCCCGGCCCGGGTCGGGGCGGGTGGGCGGGACAAACCCCGGCGCGGAGCGCCGGGTTGACGGGGAGCGGGCCGCGCGCCCGCGAACGCGCCGGTCAGTGGCGGGATGGCGGAACGGCCAAGGAATACGCCTTTCTGACCGCGCGTTGGGTACGGATCGAGGCACCGCATCCATCCGACCTCGTCCGGGAGGACACATGGCAGCCGCACTGTCCGAGGACCTGAAGAAGGTCCTCGACGGCCCCGTCTTCGCGACCGTCGCCACGATCCAGCCCGACGGCAGCCCACAGCTCTCGGTGGTCTGGGTCAAGCGCGACGGCGACGACGTCGTCTTCTCGACCACGGTCGCCCGACGCAAGGGGCGGAACCTCCACCGCGACCCGCGCGTGACCGTGCTGGTCAACCCGGCCGACGCGCCGTACACCTACGCCGAGATCCGCGGCACGGCCGCCCTCAGCACCGAGGGCGGCGACGAGCTGATCGATGAGCTGTCGCACAAGTACACCGGCAAGCCGTATGCGGAGTTCAACCCGGCGGCGAACAAGGAGGAGGACGGCGAGCGGGTCGTGGTCCGCATCACTCCGCGCAAGATCGTCGGGCGGATCTAGGGCCGTACCCGGGATCCAGGACCGTATCCAGACGTATTCCGCGGGGCCGGCCAGGCTCTTTTGTCACGCTTCGGTGCCGCGCGGCCTTGGGGTCGCGGGGCACTGCCGCGCGACCACTACCCTGGTGTAGTGACTATTCGGCTGTACGACACCAGCGCCCGGCAGATCCGTGACTTCACCCCGCTCGTGCCGGGCTGTGTCTCGATCTACCTCTGTGGCGCGACCGTGCAGGCCGCACCCCATATCGGGCACATCCGGTCGGGGCTCAACTTCGACATCATGCGCCGCTGGTTCACCTACCGCGGCTACGACGTGACGTTCATCCGCAACGTCACGGACATCGACGACAAGATCATCGCGAAGTCCGCCGAGCAGGGCCGCCCCTGGTGGGCGATCGGCTTCGAGAACGAGCGCGCCTTCACGGCGGGCTACGACGCGCTCGGCTGCCTGCCGCCCACCTACGAGCCGCGCGCCACCGGCCACGTCCCCGAGATGATCGAGATGATGCGGGGGCTCATCGAGCGCGGCCACGCCTACGCGGCCGACGGCAACGTCTACTTCGACGTGCGCTCGTACGACGGCTATCTCCAGCTGTCCAACCAGGACCTGGCGGATCTGCGCCAGCCCGCCGGGGAGGGCGAGACCGGCAAGCGCGACCCGCGCGACTTCGCCCTGTGGAAGGCCGCCAAGCCCGGCGAGCCGAGCTGGGAGACGCCGTGGGGCCGCGGCCGGCCCGGCTGGCACCTGGAGTGCTCGGCCATGGCCCACAAGTACCTCGGGCGGGCCTTCGACATCCACGGTGGCGGCGTTGACCTGGTCTTCCCGCACCACGAGAACGAGATCGCCCAGGCCAAGGCCTTCGGCGACGACTTCGCCTCGTACTGGGTGCACAACGCCTGGGTGACCATGAGCGGCGAGAAGATGAGCAAGTCGCTCGGCAACTCGGTGCTCGTCTCCGAGATGGTCAAGCGCTGGCGCCCGATCGTGCTGCGCTACTACCTCGGCACCCCGCACTACCGCTCGATGATCGAGTACAGCGAGGAGGCCCTGCGCGAGGCGGAGTCCGCGTTCGCGCGCATCGAGGGCTTCATCCAGCGGGTCGTGGAGAAGGCCGGGGGTCCGGTCGAACCGGCCGCCGAGGTGCCGCCGGCGTTCGCCGAGGCGATGGACGACGACCTGGGCGTGCCGCAGGCGCTCGCGGTCGTGCACACCACCGTCCGGCAGGGCAACTCCGCCCTCACCGCCGACGACAAGGAGGCGGCGGTGGCGCGGCTCGCCGAGGTCCGGGCGATGCTCGGGGTGCTGGGCCTGGACCCGCTGGAGGAGCACTGGGCCGGTACCGGCGACCGGGGCGAGGACCTGCACGGCGTCGTCGACTCCCTGGTCCGGCTTGTGCTGGAGCAGCGGGAGGCGGCCCGTGCGCGCAAGGACTACGCCACGGCCGACGCGATCCGCGACCAGCTGCAGCAGTCGGGTCTGGTCATCGAGGACACCCCGTCGGGCCCGCGCTGGGAACTCGGCTCGCGCTGACCAGGCGCCTTGGCCGGGGGCAGGGCTCGGCCCCGCTTCGCGCCGGGGTGTTACACGCCGGGCGCTCCCCCCGGGCGTCAAGCCGGCGGCCGGGGACCGCGGCGTGACGGGATAATGCAATGTACGCAGTTTTCTGAGCAGTAAGAGATTGGTGACCCATGGCCGGCAACAGCCAGCGCAGGAACCGCCGCACCAGCAGCAAGAAGGGCGCGACGGTCGGCAGCGGCGGCCAGCGGCGCCGTGGCCTGGAGGGCAAGGGCCCGACCCCGCCCGCCGAGATGCGCAAGGGACACGCCAAGCAGCGCGCCGCGGCCGCTCGCGCCAAGCAGGCGGCCCGCCGCCCTGCCCCGCGGCGGGGCGGACCGAAGGGCACCAACGAGCTGGTCGTCGGCCGTAACCCGGTGGTCGAGGCGCTGCGCGAGGGCGTGCCCGCGAACACGCTCTACGTCCAGCAGTTCATCGACAACGACGAGCGGGTGCGGGAGGCGCTGCAGCTGGCCGCCGACCGCGGTGGGGTCCCCCATGCCGGAGGCCAGGGGGGCATCGCCCTCATGGAGGCCCCCAAGCCCGAACTGGACCGGATGACGGGCGGCCTCAACCACCAGGGCCTGGTCCTGCAGGTGCCGCCGTACGACTACGCGCACCCCGAGGATCTGGCCGACGCCGCGTACGACGCCGGTGAGGACCCGTTGATCGTCGCGCTCGACGGTGTCACCGACCCGCGCAACCTCGGAGCCGTCGTACGGTCCGTCTCCGCCTTCGGCGGCCACGGTGTCGTGGTGCCGGAGCGGCGCGCGGCCGGGATGACGGCCGGCGCCTGGAAGACCTCGGCGGGCACGGCCGCCCGTACGCCGGTCGCCCGGGCGACCAACCTCACGCGTGCGCTGGAGGCGTACCAGAAGGCCGGTATGACCGTCGTCGGCCTGGCCGCCGACGGCGACGTCGAGCTGCAGGACCTCGAAGTGCTCGATGGGCCGGTCGTGATCGTCGTCGGCAGCGAGGGCAAGGGCCTGTCCCGACTGGTCGGCGAGACCTGCGACTTGCGGGTACGGATCCCGATGCCGGGTGGCGCGGAGTCCCTCAACGCAGGTGTCGCCGCGGGTGTGGTGCTCTACGAGGCGGCTCGCCGCCGGAGCGGCTCCGCGTAGGGAGGCGCGGGCTTGCGGGGCTGGCGCCCCGCCGTGCGCGGGCGCGCTCCCGTGCCGACCGGCGAGTTGGGGGCTTGACGGGCCTCGGACAGATCGGGGCGGTCAAGGCAGTGTCTTAACGGCTCGTCACTCGGTTAGATGAGTGTGGACGCCAGAACTCCCCGCCCAACCGGGGGACGCTCGCCAGGGTTCGATGACGAGCCCGCGCTGAGCACGGTGAAGGTGCCGTGCGATCCGGCGCAGGTCATCGTCAACCACGCGAGCTTCCGTGTACAGCTCGCCGCGCCGGTCGCGGAAGGAAGCCCGCTCTCGGATGCCGCGCGGCTCTCGCCCGTCCGCCCCGGAGTTGCCGCGGGCTCTCGCCCCGGCTCCGGCCGGCGCCGCGCCCCGGTGGTGTGGAGCGGACGCTCCCAGCCCGGTGACCCCGCCGCCGGCAAGCTCCTCCAGGCCGTACGGACCTCCGGTGTGAGCTTCGACGCCGGACTCGCCGTCGACAGAGCGGTCGGCCGTGTGCGTTCGGGCGACCCGGGCGCCACCCAGGTGCTGCCGCGGGTGCGTATCGACCAGGCCGGTGACGCGCCCACGGTCATCGGCCCGCGCGTCCCGCCGCCCGACGGTGAACTGCTCGGCCGCGTACGGCCCGCGCGCGGCGCCTTCGACGACGAGCCGTACGGCGACGATTCATATGGGGGCGATCGCTATGAGGACGATCGCTACGGCGACCATCGCTACGAGGACGAGCTGTACGGCGGCGGCTACGGCCGGGACGGCGCCGACGAGTTCGACGAGTACGAGGATGACATCGACGGGCCGCGCCACCGGCGCTCGAGCGCGTACCCGGTCCGCCACGCGTACTACCCGGGCCGCCGGATGAACCTCGGTGTCGTCCTGCTCCCGATGCGCATCTTCCTCGGCTTCATCTCGATCTACGCAGGCATGGGCAAGCTGTGCGACCCCGTTTACTTCGACGGCGGCGAGCGCGGCTCGATGGTCACTTGGCTCTCCTCCCTCCACCCGTGGGGCGTGGCCTCGCCCCTGCACGAGTTCGCCCTCTCGCACCCGGTCGGTGCGGGGCTGTCCGTCGCCTTCATCCAGGTCGTGGTGGGCGTGCTGACCATCCTCGGGCTGTGGCAGCGGCTCGCCGCCGCCGTCGGCACGCTGCTCTCCGCCGCCCTGCTGCTGACCGTCAGCTGGCGGACGCTGCCCGCGTACGACGCACCGGACATCATCTATCTCGCCGCCTGGAGCCCGCTGATCATCGCGGGCGCCCCCGTCTACTCCCTGGACGCGCGGCTCGCGGGGGAGGCGTGGCGCCGGCTCGGGCCGCGCGTCAGCATCTGGGACCTGCGGCAGCGTGTGCTGCGGCGCGGCACGATCATGGTGACCGTCATCGGCGGGCTCACCCTGCTCGTCGGCTCGATTCTGGGCGGCGCCGTACGGTCCTCGGACCTGACGACCGTCCCCGGCCCGACCGACGCCCCCAGGAACCACCTCCCCGGCTCGCCGCTGCCGCAGCAGCCCGGGCGTACGGCGGACGGGCCGGCCTCCAAGAGCCCGGGATCGTCCGCGCACCGGCGGTCCGCGAGCCCGTCCGCCTCAGCGTCCTCGAAGTCGCCCGCCGCGCCCCGGGAGACCGGCAGCGCCGGCACCGGGCGGCCCGCCGGGCAGGGCGCGGCATCCGGCCAGGGCACCCCCGGGGTGCGGTCCCCGCAGCAGCCCGCCCCGCCCGCACCGCCGTCGAACCAGTCGGCGGGCCCGTCGTCGAGCGGCGGCAGCAGCTCGCCGGGCGGCACATCAGGCGGCAGCGGTGGTAGTGGCGGTGGCAGCGGTGGCGCGCTCGGCGGCCTGCTGGGCTGATCTGCCCCCGTTTGAAGCCCGGCGGTACGGTCCGCCGGGCTTCACAGCTGTTCAGGGCCGGTCCTCATCTGACCGCCGCCGGTGTCAACCGGCCCGAGCCGCCAGGTCCTTCGCGGCCTCGGTGAGATCCTTCGCCGTGTCGATGGCCCGCCAGTACGCGCCGTGCGGCAGCGGGTAGCCGGCCAGCCGGTGCTCGCGCGCGAGCCGGGGGAATGTGGTGCGCTCATGGTCGCCGCGGCTTGGCAGGAGAGCAGTGAAGGCGGCGGAGAAGACGTACACCCCGGCATTGATGAGATACGGCGAGGGCGGCGACTCGATGAAGTCCAGGACATGGCCGAACTCGTCGGTCTTCACCGCGCCCCAGGGAATGCGCGGCCGGGCCAGTGCCAGCGTCGCCGTCGCATCGCGTTCGTGGTGGAAGGCGGCCATCTCGCGCAGCGAGAAGCGGGTCCAGATGTCGCCGTTGGTGGCGTACCAGGGCTGGTCGGGGTGCGGCAGGGAGGCTGCGGCGAACTTGAGGCCGCCGCCGCGGCCCAGAGGCTCCTTCTCGACCACGGTCGTCACGCGCAGCGGCAGGGTGTCCGCCGCCGTGGTGAGCCAGTCCTGCAGGACCTCGGCGAAATGCCCGCAGGAGACGACCACGTCGGTCACGCCCTGCTCGGCCAGCCAGGACAGCTGATGGCCGATGATCGGGGTCCCGGTGCCGGGGATCTCGACCATCGGCTTGGGCCGGTCGTCGGTGTACGGGCGCAGCCGCGACCCCTGGCCGCCGGCCAGGACCACGGCCTGCGTCGGGCACGTCGCGTGGTTGGTCTCAGCGCGAGGATCACCTGTCATGGTGCGCACCATATGCGGTGCTGCGCTGTGTCATGTCAGAGGGGCGGCCGGGCGCCAGGGCTGTGGCCGCCCGGCCCTATCGGTCAGCGGGCGGTTTCCTGGGCCACGCCGTATGCGAAGGAGGTGTCGCAGACCGGGCGGGAGAACGCCTGCGCCCGCTGCGGGCCGTACTTGGCGACCGCGGCCCGGCCCAGTGCGCGGGCGATCGCGGCGCAGTGCTTGGCCAGGGAGGGCCGGCGGGTGGTCGTCTCCTGGAGGTCCGTGAGCGCGACGCCCGGGTTCTCCTCCTGGAGTTCGGCGAGGAGCCGGTCGCGCAGGGCGTCCTGGGGGGCGCGGGACTTCGCGTGTGTGGAGGCCTTCTCCGAGGACGCGGTGAGCAACTGCGAGTCGCCGTCGGGGGCCGCCCACGGGACGCGAGTGACCGCGAGTGTCCCGGACAGGACGAGCATGACGGGGAGCACGAGGGCGAGAGTTCTGCCGATTCGGCGGGCTGCGTGATTCACGCCGCGATCGTAGCGACAGGTGATGATTTGGCGACATTTAGTCACTCTCTCGAGGGATGAATTGCCGCGCCATGGTGGCCGGGCGGTTGACGCACAGGGTCGAAATGGCGGTTGTGTGTAGGTACTTGTCCCTCAATGAGGCGCGGAAGAGTGAAGCGGCGCCGCACCCTTGGATGGATGCGGCGCCGCCGGTGCTGTATGGCGTCAGTCGCTGAGGCGCTAGTCGCTGAGGCGCTCGCCTGAGGAGGTCGAGAAGACGTGGGTCTCGCCCGGGCGCGGGACCACATGCAGCACGGAGCCCTTCTCCGGAACCTGGCGGCCGGGAACGCGGACGACCAGGTCCTTGCGCTCGCTGCCGACCTCGGCGGTGCCGTAGACGTAGCCGTCGGCGCCGAGCTCCTCCACGACGTTGACCGTCACGGCCAGGCCCGCGGGAGCGTCGGCGGTCTCCTTCGACAGCGACTTCGCGGCCTCGCCGTTCTGCTCGACGACGTCGAAGTGCTCGGGACGGACGCCGACGGTGACCGTACGGTCGCCCTTGTCGGCGGCAGCGGCCAGCGCCTCGCGGTTGACCGGGACGACGCTGTTGCCGAACTTCACACCGCCGTCGGTGATCGGCACCTCGACGAGGTTCATGGCCGGGGAGCCGATGAAGCCCGCGACGAAGAGGTTCGCCGGGCGGTCGTACATGCTGCGCGGCGAGTCGATCTGCTGCAGCACACCGTCCTTGAGTACGGCCACGCGGTCGCCCATGGTCATGGCCTCGACCTGGTCGTGGGTGACGTACACGGTGGTGATGCCGAGGCGGCGCTGGAGGCCCGCGATCTGGGTGCGGGTCTGGACGCGGAGCTTGGCGTCCAGGTTCGACAGCGGCTCGTCCATGAGGAAGACCTGCGGCTCCCGGACGATCGCCCGGCCCATCGCGACCCGCTGGCGCTGACCGCCGGAGAGCGCCTTGGGCTTGCGGCCCAGGTACTCGGTGAGGTCGAGGATCTTCGCCGCGTCCTCGACCTTCTGGCGGATCTCGGCCTTCGGCACGCCCGCGATCTTGAGTGCGAAGCCCATGTTGTCGGCGACGGTCATGTGCGGGTAGAGCGCGTAGTTCTGGAACACCATGGCGATGTCCCGGTCCTTGGGCGGAAGGTGGGTGACATCGCGGTCACCGATACGGATCGCGCCCTGGTTGACGTCCTCGAGTCCTGCCAGCATCCGCAGCGAGGTGGACTTTCCGCAGCCCGACGGGCCGACGAGGACGAGGAATTCGCCGTCTTCGATCTGAATGTCGAGTTTGTCGACGGCGGGCTTGTCGGCACCCGGGTAGATCCGGGTGGCCTGGTCGTACGTGACCGTAGCCATGGTGATGTGGTCCCTTCACCGGCAGGAACGTGCCGGACGATCCGAGTAAAGGTGTAGTCCACGAGGGTCGTGGGTTGCCGTGACGCTACCTGGGGGACCTGTGCGTTGTCAGTAGGTGAGGGCGGGGAATTCGCCCATCGCGGGGCGGGTCACGATATAGGTCGCGGCACCCGGTGGCGGACGCTGTAGAGTGGGACGGCTTCCGCGTACGGCATGCTGTACGCGACGCCGCCTTAGCTCAGCTGGCCAGAGCAACCGCCTTGTAAGCGGTAGGTCGTCGGTTCGAACCCGACAGGCGGCTCTCTTTCACCAGCCCAGGTCAGTAGCTTCTGGCCTGGGCTTTCGTGTGTGGAGCGCGGAAACCCGGATGTGGCATGCCGGCGCGCCCTCTTATCCTGACCGGCATGATCCGCACTGCCACGGCCGAGGACGTACCGGCCATCGTCGACATGATCCGCGAGCTCGCCGCGTACGAGAAGGCCGAGCATGAGGTGCAGGCCACGGAGGAGCACATCCACCGGGCCCTGTTCGGGGAGAACCCGGCGGCCTTCGCGCACATCGCCGAGGGGGACGACGGCCGGGTGCTCGGGTTCGCGCTGTGGTTCCTCAACTTCTCCACCTGGACCGGGCTGCACGGCATCTATCTGGAGGATCTGTACGTACGGCCCGAGGCGCGCGGGCGGGGGCTGGGCAAGGCGCTGCTGGCTGAGCTGGCGCGGATCTGTGTGGAGCGGGGGTACGCCCGGCTGGACTGGTCCGTGCTGGACTGGAACACGCCGTCGATCGACTTCTACAAGTCGCTGGGGGCCGTGCCGATGGATGAGTGGACGGGGTTCCGGCTGACGGGCGGTGCGCTGAGCGAGCTGGGTGGGGTGGGGGGCTGATCGCCTCGCCGGCGTGGCCGCTCCGCGCCGGGGTTGCCTGTCCGGCGCGGTGGTGGGTGCCGGGGGCCGGGGGCCGGGGCCTCCGGGGGGCGGCACGGCCCTGTCCTCTGCCAGCCCGTCGGGCAGCGGGTGCAGCGACTCCACGTGCGCCAGGGTCAGTTCGGCGTAGCCGCCGACCGCCGGGGCCGGCCCAGGTGGGCGACGACGCGACGGCCGAGCCAGCCTTCCTGGACGCCTGGCCGAGCGCGTCGACCGTTCCTGCGGCCTCGTGGCCGGGAGTCATGGGCAGCTCGGGGAGGGGGATCGGGCCGCGCGACGCCCTGCCGCAGGACGGTGTCGACCATGTGGACGCCGGCCGCTGCGACCGCGATCCGGACCTGGCCCGGCACGGGATGCGGGTCCTCGACCTTCTCGTGCAGCAGGTTCTCTGCCGGACCGAAGGCGTACGGGCGGATCGCGTACACGGCGGACTCCCCGATGGGTGGTGACCGCACCGGTGCGGTGCGGCTGGCCCCACCTTTCAACCTCAAGCTTGCTCGAGATCAAGGGACTTAGGGTCTCTGCCCGCGGCCGGAACCCTTGGCATTGATCATTTCGGGCCAACTCGCGGTATTTCACCGATATTCTGGGAGCAGATCGGAGTTCGGGCCGTGGTTACCTGGCTGATACACAATCGCAGCGCGGAAAGATGTTTCACGCGTTGGCGCCAGGCAAGCAACGGGGCATGAACAATACCCATGAACCCATGCCCGTAAACGACGCCTATGGCCGCAACCAGGATGGTGCCGGAGCAAACCGGGCAGCCCTGGTCATCCACACGATCGCGGACATCGCCGCCGGCTTCCTGGGGCTGTGGATCCTGCTCTACCTGCTCGAAGCCAACCAGGGCAATGTCTTTGTCGATTTTGTGCACGGTATGGCGGACTTCCTCGCCTGGTGGTCCCAGGACATCTTCACCATGGAGACCGAAGGTCTGCGGGTTCTGCTCAATTACGGTCTGCCCGCCGTGATTTACCTTCTGGTCGGACATGGGCTGGCCATGCGCTTGCGCCGCCTCTGACCGATTTCGGTTTCGGTCGGTTTCCGGAAAGGTTCAGACCCGAGGAAAACGCGCTTGCAGATCCCAGATGACGGGATTGTTCGCGAGCGCGTCATGCATGTCGGTGAGGTCCGCGATCAGATCGTGCAGAAAGTCGCGGGCCTCGCGGCGCAGCGCCGCGTGGTTGAAGGTCAGCGGCGGCTCCTCGGCCGGCTGCCAGTCGGCGGTGATGTCCACCCAGCCGAAGCGCCGCTCGAAGAGCATCCGGTCGGTGGACTCGGTGAAGTCCAGCTCGGCGTACTGCGGGCGGTGCGAGCGGCTGCCGCGTGGATCTCGGTCGAGCTGCTCGACGATGTCGCACAGCGCCCAGGCGAAATCCAGCACCGGCACCCATCCCCAGGCTGTGGACAACTCGCGGTCGGCCTCGGTGTCCGCGAGGTGGACATCGCCGCAGAACAGATCGTGGCGCAGTGCCCGGACGTCCGCGGTGCGGTAGTCGGTCTGCGGTGGGTCCGGGAAGCGGCGGGAGAGCGAGTAGCCGAGGTCGATCACCTGTCGATGGTGTCACGGCCCTGGCCGGGCCCGTCGCGGCATCAGGGGCGCCCGGGTTCCCCCCACCCGCCCTGAAGGACGGGTGGGGGGAACCTCGCCTCAGTGGCCGCGCGCGATCCATTCCTCCAGATGCGGGGCTTCCTCGCCGATCGTCGTCGAATCCCCGTGCCCGGTGCGGACGACGGTCTCCGGCGGGAGCGTCAGCAGCCGCTCCCGGATCGATTCGATGATCGTCGGGAACGAGGAGTACGAGCGGCCAGTCGCTCCCGGACCCCCCTTGAAAAGGGTGTCGCCAGAGAAGACCGTGCCCAGGTCCGGTGCGTAGAAGCAGACCGAGCCCGGGCTGTGACCGGGCGTGTGCAGCACTCGCAGCTGCGCGGCGCCGACGAACAGTACCTCGCCATCGGCGAGCCCGGCGTCCGGTCGCAGATCCGGGTGGCGCATCCGCCACAACACCTCGTCCTTCGGGTGCAGCAGGATCGGAGCGCCCGCCCGCTCCGCCACCTCCGGAGCGGCGTCGATGTGGTCGTCGTGCCCGTGTGTGCAGAGGACGCCGAGCAGCTGCCGGTCGCCGATGGCCGCGAGGATCGCGTCCGCGTCATGCGCGGCGTCGATGACGTAGACCTCCCTGTCGTCGCCGACGAGCCAGACGTTGTTGTCGACCTCCCAGGTGCCGCCGTCGAGGGAGAACGTGCCGGAGGTGACGAGGTGGTCGATGCGCACCTGCGAGGTGCCCGGGCCGCACGCTCCGCGCTTCGCCGCCATCAGAAGATCACCACCGAGCGCAGCACATCACCGCGCTGCATCTTCGTGAACGCGTCCTCGATGTCGTCCAGCCCGATCGTCTCGCTGACAAAGGCGTCCAGGTCGAGCCGCCCCTGCAGATAGAGGTCGATGAGCGTCGGGAAGTCGCGCGAGGGCAGGCAGTCTCCGTACCAGGAGGACTTGAGCGCACCGCCGCGCCCGAAGACGTCCAGCAGCGGCAGCTCCAGCGTCATCTCGGGCGTGGGTACGCCGACGAGGACGACGGTGCCGGCCAGGTCCCGGGCGTAGAAGGCCTGCTTGTACGTCTCCGGCCGGCCGACCGCGTCGATGACGACGTTCGCGCCGAACCCGCCGGTCAGTTGCTGGACGCTCTCGACGACATCCGCGGTGCGCCCGTTGACCGTGTGGGTGGCACCGAGGCCGCGCGCCCATTCCAGCTTCCGGTCGTCCAGGTCCACCGCGATGATCTTCGTGGCGCCGGCGAGCTGCGCCCCTGCGACGGCCGCACAGCCCACGCCGCCGCAGCCGATGACAGCGACCGAGTCGCCGCGCCGGACGTTTCCGGTGTTGAGTGCCGCGCCCAGTCCGGCCATCACCCCGCAGCCCAGCAGCCCGGCCGCGGCCGGCGATGCCGCGGGGTCGACCTTCGTGCACTGCCCGGCCGCGACCAGCGTCTTCTCCGCGAACGCGCCGATGCCCAGGGCCGGGGCGAGCGGGGTCCCATCGGTGAGCGTCATCGGCTGGGACGCGTTGTGGGTGGCGAAGCAGTACCACGGCTCGCCCCTGCTGCACGCCCGGCACTGGCCACATACCGCGCGCCAGTTGAGGATGACGAAGTCGCCGGACTTGACCTCGGTGACACCGGACCCGACGGACTCGACGATGCCCGCCGCCTCATGACCGAGCAGGAAGGGGAACTCGTCGTTGATCCCGCCCTCCCGGTAGTGCAGATCGGTGTGGCACACGCCGCACGCCTGGATCCTCACCACCGCCTCGCCCGGGCCGGGGTCGGGGACCACGATCGTCTCCACCCGCACCGGCTCGCCCTTGCCGGGAGCCACAACGCCGCGCACCTGTTGTGCCATGGAGTGCCACCCTCTCTTCGTACGTATTGTTTCGCTATTCGCGATCCGTTTCGCGCACCGCATCAACGAGTGTGGTACGAGGCGGCGTGTACGCCAACACCCGGACCGATCCAATTCACTCACCTACTGCCACGCTGGGGGCGGACGAAACGGCGCGGGCCGCACCGTAAGGAGCCGGTGCGGCCCGCGCCGCTGTGGTCAGGCAGGGGTCACTTGACGTTGACCGCCCAGGCGGCGTTCACCGCCTGGTACTCGGGGCTGGTCGCCTTTCAGATCGACGGTGCCGCCGTTCGGCGTGGTGCCGAGGCCGACCATGCCGTTGTAGTCGCCGGTGCCGGTAACGGTCTCGATGGCCTCGTAGGTGAACAGCTGCTTGCCGGTGGCGGCGTCGGTGACGACGTGCAGGTCGCTCGGGGTGCCAGTCGTGCTGGAGGCCGGTGACGACGGGACGGTGTTTGTGGCGCCGCAGCGGCGGGCCCGCGGGTCCGGCGGCACCCGCCCCCCAGTAACGGGCGCCGCCGGTCTCTCGGGTTCTCGTACGCCGGCACGGCCCCATACGTTCAGGCTCCGGAGAAAACACTGAGCCAAGGCCGGCAGGTGGGCGGCCGTCGGCCGGACATGCGTGAGCCCCCGGCGGCTGCCGGGGGCTTTCCGCGGAAGAGCGTCAGACGTTGACGCCGAAGTCCTGGGCGATGCCGGCGAGGCCGGAGGCGTAACCCTGGCCCACCGCGCGGAACTTCCAGTCGGAGCCGTTGCGGTACAGCTCGCCGAAGACCATGGCGGTCTCGGTCGCGGCGTCCTCGCTCAGGTCGTAGCGGGCGATCTCGGAGCCGCCGGCCTGGTTGATGATGCGGATGTAGGCGTTGCGCACCTGGCCGAAGTTCTGGCTGCGGGTCTCGGCGTCGTAGATGGAGACCGGGAAGACGACCCGCTCGACCTCGGCCGGAAGGCCGGCGAGGTTGACGTTGATCGCTTCGTCGTCGCCCGCGCCCTCACCGGTGCGGTTGTCGCCGGTGTGCACGATTGTCTGGTCGGGCGTGGACTTGTTGTTGAAGAAGATGAAATGGGCGTCGGAGATCACCTTGCCGGCGCCATTGACGGCGATCGCGCTCGCGTCGAGGTCGAAGTCCGTGCCGGTGGTGGTGCGGACGTCCCAGCCGAGGCCGACCGTGACGGCGGTCAGGCCCGGTGCCTCCTTGGTGAGCGAGACGTTGCCGCCCTTGGACAGGCTTACAGCCATGGGGGTCCCTTTCATCGTCAATGTGTCGGGTGCTCCGTACAGGTGACGAAGCTACCGTCACACTCACCAACGCAACCGGACCAGCGCCGGGTTCCGGCTCGCTTTGCTTTCTTTACGGTTCTTCCGAGGCGACAGTCGAAAACCCGGATGACTCCACGGGCCGGCGCCTGGATCATGGGACATATGTCCGGGCCCTACGTGATCCGCGGCTCGGTCTCCCTCCCGGAGGCCGAGCTCATGTGGCGTTTCTCCCGCTCCTCGGGACCCGGCGGCCAGCACGTCAACACCAGCGACACCCAGGTCGAGCTGCGCTTCGACCTCGCACGGACCGAGTCGCTGCCGCCGGTGTGGAAGGCGCGTGCGCTGGAGCGGCTGGCGGACCGTCTTGTCGACGGGGTCGTGTCCGTACGGGCATCGGAGCACCGCTCGCAGTGGCGCAACCGTGAGGCGGCGGCCGTCCGACTGGCCGCTCTGCTCGCCGAGGCGACCGCGCCACCGCCGAAGCCACGCCGCCCCACGAAGGTGCCGCGTGGCATCAACGAGCGCCGCCTGCGCGAGAAGAAGAAGCGCGCCCAAACCAAACGCGGCCGCTCGGGCCGCGACTGGTAGCAACGCCGCGCGTAATCACCGCCGGCTCCCGCTCCTCGGGACCCGGCGGCCAGCACGTCAACACCAGCGACACCCAGGTCGAGCTGCGCTTCGACCTCGCACCGACCGAGTCGCTGCCGCCGGTGTGGAAGGCGCGTGCGCTGGAGCGGCCGGCGGCTTCTTCGACGGCCGTGGGCTGGTCGCGGCGGGGAGGGGGTCGGGTGCCGTTGGGGTTCCCCATGCCGAAGGCCAGGGGCGGGTGGGGGCCCTGGACGTAAAAGCTCCCCCGGCTACCGCTGGGAGCTGCCCCCACCCAGGGCCGCCAGGCCCGAGGATGCGCAGTCCAGGACCCCCACCCCGGAGGCCCCGGCCCCCGGAACCAGCACGCGCCTGCGGCGCGCCAACGGCGCGGAGCGGCCACGCCGGCGAGGCGACCGGCCACGCCGGCGAGGCGACCCTCAAGCCAGCCGGTGGTACCGCCCCCTGAAGTACAGCAGCGGCCCGCCCTCCGAACTCGGCGTCCGCGCCGTCAGCACCCGCCCGATCACCAGTGTGTGATCCCCCGCCTGCACCCGCTGCTCCGTACGGCACTCCAGCACCGCCAGCGCGCCCCCGACCAGCGGCGCCCCCGACACCTCGCCGCGCACATACGGGATGTCCTCGAACAGCAGCCGGTCGCTGATGCGCCCCTTCATCGCGAACCGCCCGGCGATGTGCCGCTGGCTCTCGGCGAGTACGGACACCCCCCACAGCGGTTGGCGGGTCAGAAGGTCGTCCATCCGGGATTCGTTGCGAACGCTCACCATCGCCAGCGGCGGGTCAAGTGACACTGACATGAACGCGGTGGCGGTCATGCCGACGTCCTCGCCGTTCGGCCCGTCCTCCGGGTCGAATGCCGTCAGCAGCACCACGCCGGCGGCAAGTCGGGACATTGCGGCACGGAACTCGTCGTCGCTCACCCCATCAGCATGGGGGATGGGCTCGGCGCGCGGGGCAGGGGTCTTGGGCAACACGCGAAGAACGCTATCGAGCCGGCGTTCGTGGCCGCATCGGACCCTGGACCCAGCCAGGACCTAGGACTCCCGCCGGAGGCAACCGCTCCGCTTCCCCTGCGAATGTCCCAGCCGAATTTGCTTTCAGAAATAGTTACAGCCCCTGTGGCGGCGCCTCACATGCCATTATCACCTGCTGTGACATGAGTCACAGCAAGCAGTAATTGTTGACCCTGTGTACCGGCTGGGCAGCTCGCTGTGATTCAGTGGCCGTGGCAGTCGGACGACAACACCCTTGGAGTTGCTGTCGAGGTCTCGGGGAGAGCGAGCGATGGAGACCGAGTCGGAACCGTATGTGCGGTTGGCGACCCTGCGGCAGTTGCACCATGTCGTCGCGGGCCTCAACACCGCCCGCAGTCTCGCGGACACCCTGCAGACCGTCGCCGACGGAGTGATCACAGGTCTGGGCTACGAGCTGGCGGCGGTCAACCTCGTCCGGCCCGACGGTGACCTCGTCGTGGCTGCCGTCGCGGGCAGCGCGGGCGCCGAAGCCCTCTTGGCCGGCCGGGTCGGCTCCCGCGAGGCATGGGAGCGCTGGCTGAGCATGGGCGAGCGCTGGGGCGAGCTGCGGTTCATCCCGCACACCGAGGGCTGGATGCTCGACAACGACGACATCCCGCAGTGGCACTGCGACGGCCCCGAGCCCCGGTTCGCCGACGAGTGGCACCCCATGGACCGGCTGCTCGCGCCGATGTACTCGGCCGGCGATGAACTCCTCGGCGTCCTCACCGTCGACAAGCCGCGCAACGGCCGCAGGCCCGGCCCCTGGGGCCGGGAGGCCCTGCAGATGTACGCCTTCCAGGCCGCCATCGCGATCAGCAACGCCCGGCTGCGGGCCAACATGCAGCGCGCCCTGGTCCGCCTGGAACGTGAGCAGCAGGCCCTGCGGGCCAGCGAGGAAAGCTTCCGGCAGGCGTTCGAGTACGCGCCCAGCGGGATGGCCATCGCCGAGCTCGGCGGCGAGCAGCACGGCCGGCTGGTGCGTACGAACGACGCCCTGTGCCGGCTGCTGGACCGCCCCGCCTCCGTGCTGCGCCGCTACTCCTTCTCCGACCTGGTGCACCCCGAGGACATCGGCACCCTGCTGCGCACCTCCTCCGAGGGCGGCCGGGCCGAGCTGCGGTTCGCCCGCCGGGACGGTACGTACGTCTGGGTGTCGCTGCGCAACAGCGTCGTCGCCGACGCCGCAGACGGCCCACGCTTCCTGCTCACGCACGTCGAGGACATCGAGGAGCGCAAGCGCCACGAGCTGCAGCTGGCGCACCGCGCCAGCCACGACTCCCTCACCGGCCTGCCGAACAGCGCGGAGCTGCGCGCCCGGCTCAGCAGCCGCCTGTGCAGCCGCCCGCCGGTGAACGGGCCGAGCAGCGCCACGCTGGACACCGTGGGCAGCCGGGTCCTCGGGGTCACGGAGGCCGACGAGAACGGCTTCGGCACCGACGGCTTCGACGGACCCTTCGGTGGTCCGACGGGGGGCGCGTACGAATCACATGTGCACACGTTCATGCCGGAGGGCGACGCCGAGGACGGCACCAAGGGCGTGGCCGTGCTCTTCTGCGACCTCGACGGCTTCAAGTCGATCAACGACCGGTTCGGCCACCACACCGGGGACGCCGTCCTGATCGAGGTGGCCCGCCGCCTCACCAGCGGCGTCCGGGACGGGGACACGGTCGCCCGGCTCGGCGGCGACGAGTTCGTCGTCCTGGCCGACGGCCTCACCCGCGCGGACGCGCAGGACCTGGCGGTGCGGCTGCGGAACGCGATCATCCCCCCGATCAGGGTGGACGGCCGGGTGGTACGCGTGGGTGCCAGCTTCGGCATCGGCTGGGCCAGCTGCGGCATGTCGGCGGAGGAAGTCCTGCAGTCGGCGGACCAGCGGATGTACGTCGAGAAGCGCTCCCGCGCCAAGGCCGCCCGTCGCGTGGGCTGACCGCGGTGGGTCCGCGGGGCAGGCCCTGGCGGCCCGGCGGGAGCCAAGGCGGAGCGCCATATGTCGGCAGGCATGGACCGGCTCATGGGGCGAGCGGGTACGCTCGGTCGATCGGTAGGGGGCACTCCTGGGGGATCCTCAGCGTTGGCTGAGAGGCAGCCAGGGGAGCCGCCGAGAGTGAATCGATCATGAACATTGGCCATCTGGACAGCGCAGGCACTGTTAAGGCCGCCCCGGCCCTGGTAGGAGCTGTCCAGGCGCTGGATCATCGAGCGCCGTGGTCTGAGACGAGTTGGGGAGTGACACGGGATGACGGCCGGCAACAACGGCGCGGGCACGCCTGAGAACGAGGACCCGTTCGCCTACCTCTACCGCTCGGAGGGCGGCGACGGTGGCGCGGCGAACGGTGGCGCGCCAGTGCAGCGGCGTGGCGTCCCCCGTACCTCCTACAACCAGGTCACACGGGTCGGAGAGCGCCGCTACGGCCAGGGCGCCCCGCAGCAGCCGACGGCACAGGCCAACGCGCACTACGCCGCTCCCGAGACCCTCCCCGGCGGCCCCCCGACCCGCCCCGCCCCGGTCGGCCACGGCCGTAGTGCACACGGCGGGGGGCGCGGCCCCAACAACAAGGGCCTGCTCATCGGCGCGATCTCGGTCGTCGCGGTGGTGATCATAGGCATCACCGCGGCGATGCTGACCAACGGCGGTGACCAGGGCGGCGGTCAGCCGAGCCAGGCCGGGAAGTCCGCGGCGGCCACCGCCGGCGGGAACGACGAACCCACCCAGGAGCCCACCCAGAAGGCGAACGCCGAGCTGCCCAAGGAGGACGCGGCGAGCCTGCGCCTGGACGGCGGCGCCGTCACGGCCAAGGACATCCAGGGCGCGCGCAGTGGCAACGGCGTGTACGTCGGCGGGATGAACACCCCTGGCGCGGCCGCGACCTGGAGTGTGGACGTGGACGAGCCCGGTCAGTACAAGCTGTACGTGGGCTACGGCGTTCCCGGTACGGACGCCAACCTCACCCTGACCGTCAACGGCAAGGCGGACAACCGGCCGCTGAACATGAAGAACTTCGCCGGCGCCCCGCAGGGTGACTGGGCGAAGGGCTGGACGAAGACCTGGCAGTACGTGACCCTCACCAAGGCCACCAACACGATCAAGCTGTCCTGCGAGGCAGGCAACCAGTGCGACGTCAACCTCGACCAGGTCTGGCTCACGAAGGGCTGACAGCGGGCCAGGAAGCGGTCAGGCCGCGACAGGGCCGTCGGTAACCTCTATCCGCGGCAGCAGCTCCTCGTACGCCGCCCGGTCGAACTCGCCCGCGACCGGGGCCAGTACGGTCGCCGCCGACAGGGCCACGGCGCGGGCCAGGCGGTCCGGCCAGGGCAGGCCCTCGGCGAGGCCGGAGAGCAGGCCCGCCACCGCCGAGTCGCCGGCCCCGGTCGGATTGCCCGTCAGACGGCGCGGCGGCCCGGCCTGCCAGCTGCCGTCCGCCGTCACCACGAGTATCCCGGCCGGGCCGAGCGAGGCCGCGACCGCGCGGGCGCCGCGGCGGCGGGCGTCGCGCGCGGCACGCAGCGGCTCGGTGGAGCCGGTGAGGCCCGCAAGCTCGTGGGCGTTCGGCTTCACCAGGTCGGGGCGGGCGGCGATGCCGCGGCGCAGCGGTTCGCCGCTGGTGTCCAGCAGCGTGGGAACGCCCGCGGCGTGCGCTTCGCGGATGAGCCGGGCGTAGGTGCCGACGGGCAGCCCCGGTGCGAGGCTGCCGCACAGCGCCACGGCCTCGGCGCTGCGGAGCTGCTCGGCGTAGGTGGTGAAGAAGGCCGACCACTCGGCCGGGCCGATCTCCGGGCCGGGCTCGTTGAACTGGGTGGTGTCGCCTGACGCGTCGTCGACGACACCAATCGTGCGGCGGGTTGCGCGGGCGATCGGCGTGAGCGCGTCGACGACACCGTCGTACGCCGTGAGCTGCTCGCGCAGGACCGCGCCCGTCGCGCCGCCCGCGAAGCCGGTGACGACGGTGCGGTGGCCGAGGGCCGCCAGGACGCGGGCGACGTTGAGGCCTTTGCCGCCGGGGCGTTGGACGACCTCGGAGACGCGGTTGGTGGCGTGGACGCCGAGTTTCGGCACGCGGTAGGTGATGTCGAGGGCGGTGTTGAGCGTGACCGTGAGGATCACGGTTCCCCCTCCTCCGGGCATGCGGCGCTGGTCGGTCTGCGGTGGTGAGTGGATGCGCGTGTTCGGCGTCCGAGCGCGCGAGCGATCATGCCATTGCTGGCTCCCGGGTGGCGACCCCCCGTACCCCCACTGTTATCTCCCGCGATGCCTCCCCGCACCCCTGCGGCCTCTCCCGGGGGATACCCGCACTTCCCCGCCGACGCCCCTGCCACGCGGGGCGCGGCCCTTGTGTGCCTACGGCGCGCGATTCCCGCCCACCCGCCCTGTTTGAGGGCGGGTGGGCGGAGAACTCCCCCGATTCTTAGCTGAGTTGGGGGGAAACCACCCATTCTCCCTTCCGCATGACACCCGTCACGCGGAACTCCCCGTCGAGTACGACCAGATCCGCGTCCTTGCCCGGCTCCAGCGAGCCGACCCGGTCGGCCACGCCCAGCAGCCGGGCCGGGTTCGCCGAGAGCGCCTGGACCACCTGCTCGACCGGCAGCCTGTCGACCGTCACGGCGCGTCGGAAGGCCGTGTCGAGGGTGAGCGTGGAGCCCGCGAGGCTGCCGTTCTCGGCCAGGCGGGCGACGCCGTCCTTGACCTCGACCTCCATCGGACCGAGCGGGTACTGCCCGTCGCCCATCCCAGCCGCCCCCATCGCGTCCGTGATGAGGGCCACGCGGTCCGCGCCCGCCCGGTGGAAGGCCAGCTCCAGGACGGCCGGATGCAGATGCGCACCGTCGTTGATCAGCTCGACGGTCACCCGCTCGTCCTCCAGCAGAGCCGCGACCGGCCCAGGAGCCCGGTGCTGCAACCCGGGCATGGCGTTGAACAGATGGGTGGCCACGGTCGCGCCCGCCTCGATCGCCTCCTGCGTCGCGTCGTATGTCGAGTCGGTGTGGCCGATGGCCGCGATCACACCGTGGTCGGCGAGCAGCCGTACCGAGTCCAGCCCGCCGGGCAGCTCCGGCGCGAGCGTCATCATCTTCGCCGTGCCGCGCGCCGCGTCGATCAGCTTCCGTACGTCCGCGGGGTCGGGGTCGCGCAGCAGCGACGGCTCGTGCGCGCCGCAGCGGCTCGGCGCGATGAACGGGCCCTCGAAGTGGATGCCCGCGAGATCGCCCTGTTCGACCAGCTCGGAGAGGGCGGAGGCCTGGTGGGCCAGATGGCGCAGGTCTCCGGTGACGGTGGAGGCGACCATGGTGGTGGTGCCGTGGAGCCGGTGGGTCCCGGCGACCTGGAGGGCCTGCTCGGCCGTTCCGGCGGAGAACGACGCCCCACCGCCGCCGTGGACGTGCATGTCGACGAAGCCGGGGACGACCCAGTGGCCGGACAGGTCGAGAACCTGGGCGCCTGGCACTTCGATGCCGGTCCACGTCTCCCGCCACCGCGCGATCACCCTGCCGGCGACGGCCAGGCGGCCGTCCTCGACGACGCCGGTCGGCAGCACCACGCGGGCGCCGGTGAGAACCTTGACTGCCACCATCAGGCGGTTACCTCCGCGGAGAGAAGATCCCAGGCGAGCAGACCGGCGCCCAGGCAGCCGGCGGTGTCCCCGAGGGCCGCCGGGACGATGTGGGGGGCTTGCTGGAAGGTGATCCGGTCCTCAACTGCGGTGCGCAGCGGCGAGAACAACGTTTCCCCGGCTTCCGCCAGCCCGCCACCGATGATCACCGTGCGCGGGTCCAGCAGAGTGAGGCCGGTGATCAGTCCGTCGGCGAGGGCCTCGATCGCCTGCTGCCACACGGCTTGCGCCCGCGGATCCCCGGACTCGACGGCCTTGGCGCAGTCGGCGGCGCCGGCTTCCGGGGCGCCGCTGGCCGCCGCCCAGGCACGGGAGACGGCGGAGGCGGAGGCGAGCGTCTCCAGGCAGCCCGACTGGCCGCAGCCGCAGGCCGGGCCGCCGGGCCGTACGACGATGTGGCCGATCTCGCCGGCGCAGCCGTGGGCCCCCGCCTCGATGCGGCCGTCGATGCCGATGGCCCCGGCAATGCCGGTGCCGAGCGGCAGGAACAGGAACCGGTCGCTGCCCCTCCCCGCGCCGATCCGGCCCTCGGCGAGGCCGCCGGTGCGTACGTCATGGCCGAGCGCGACCGGGACGCCGGCGAGCCGCTCGGACAGCTGAGCACGCAACGGCACGTCGCGCCAGCCGAGATTGGCGGCGTAGACGGCGGTGCCGGTGGATTCGTCGACGATGCCGGGCACGGCGACGCCGGCCGCGCAGGCGGGCTCCCCGAACCGCCGTGCGCCGAGGTCACGCAACTCGGCGGCGAACGCGAGTATCGACGCCACGACGGCGTCGGGTCCCCGCCCCCGCCCGGTCGGCCGCCGCGCTTCATGCAGCAGTACGCCGTCCGCCCCTACCAGGGCGGCTTTCATCCCGGTGCCGCCCACATCGAGGGCGATGACGTGTCTCACGGTCACAGTCTCGCGCGATACACCATGAGAGGTCTAGTCCATTCGTTCGTGATCATGGTGATGGGGGGACGATGCGGAAGTGAGACGCAGCGTGGTGTAGACCTTGGGGGGCGCGCGATGAGACTCGCGCGCCCCCGCCGGGCCAAGTGCGTTCGGCGTCTACGAGCGACACGCAAAGGGTGGGCAATGGCATTGCAGCGGCGGTATTTGGGGGCCCTGGCAACAGGCGTCGCGGCGACCATGGCACTGACTCTCTCCGCCTGCGGGAGCACCGGCCCCATCGACGGCGGAGGCGACGTGACGCTCAAGCTCGTCGCGGCCGACTACGGCGACGGACCCGGCAACAGCTCCCGGGCCTACTGGGAGAAACTGGCCAGGGAGTTCGAAGACCAGAACCCCGGCGTCACCGTCGACGTCAACGTCTACAACTGGAACGTCGTCGACAAGGAGGTCGCCGCTATGGTCGAGCGCGGCGACGCCCCCGACATCGCCCAGATCGGCTCGTACGCCGACTACGCCGACCAGGGCCTGCTCTACAGCGCCGACCAGGTCCTCTCCATACCCACCCAGGCCGACTTCCTCCCCGCCCTCTTCAAGGCGGGCGAAGTGCACCGCGTGCAGTACGGCCTGCCGTTCGTCTCCAGCACCCGCGTGCTCTTCTACAACAAGACCCTGTTCGCCCGGGCCGGCATCACCGCGCCGCCGCGGACCTGGGCCGAACTGCGGCAGGACGCCGAGGCCCTGAAGCGGGTAGGCGTGAAGATCCCGTACGGGCTGCCGCTCGGCCCGGAAGAGCCGCAGGCCGAGACCCTGAACTGGATGCTCAGCGGAGGAGGCGGCTACACGGACAAGGTCGGCAGCTACACCGTCGACTCGCCGCAGAACGTCCGCACGTTCACCTGGCTGCGCGACGAACTGGTGGGCAAGGGGCTCACCAATCCGCAGCCGTCGAAGACCGACCGTCAGGACGTCTTCAACGCCTTCACCCGTGGCGAGGTCGGCATGCTCAACGGCCACTCGACGCTCATGAAGGACGCCGATGCCCAAGGTGTGAAGTACGGCATGGCGCCGCTGCCCGGCAGGGACGGCCAGGCCAACGCGACCACCGGCGTCGCCGACTGGATGATGGCCTTCAAGCGGCGCGGCCACCGGACGGCGGTCGGCAAGTTCCTCGACTTCGCCTACCGAAAGAAGAACGTTCTGCGGTTCGCCGACCAGTACGACCTGCTGCCCGTCACGACCTCCGCGGCCGAGGCGATGCGCGCCGACAAGCGGCACAAGAAGCTCTGGGCGTTCCTCGACCGGCAGCCGACCGCCGAGTTCTATCCGGTGAACAAGCGCTCCTGGGGCTCGCTTGTGGTGCACCTGAAGGACTCGATCGGCTCGGCCGTGGAGCGCGGCGGCGACCCGGCGAGCGTGCTGGGGCAGCTGCAGCGCGAAGCAGAGGCCACCGAAAGTGCGTCCCAGTAGGTTGGGCGGCATGGCGGAAGGGCAGCACGGCGACGCGCGTGGCGACTCGCCCGAGGAGGAACGGCCGACTACGGAACTGTCCGAACGGGACATGGCCGTACTCGCCGTGGAGCGCCGCGGGTGGAGCGGGCCGGGAGCCAAGGAGCGGGCCATACGGGAGCAGCTGGGCATCTCCCCGACCCGCTACTACCAGCTCCTCAACGCCCTGCTCGACGACCCACGCGCCCTGGCCCACGACCCGGTGACCATCAACCGGCTGCGCCGCATCCGGGACGCGCGGCGCTCCCGCCGGTAGCCGGTCGCCTCGCCGGCGAGGCCGTTCCACGCGGCTGGGCGCGCGTTGGCCGCGCGTTGGCCGCGCGCCGTGGGCGCGTGGTGGTCGCTGGTGCGTGTCCGGCTGCCGTCTCGGTTTTGCCGGGGGCGGGCTCCTCGGGTGGGTGGTGCGGGAGCGTGTCCGGCTGCCGCCTCGGTTTTGCCGGGGGCGGGCTCCTCGGGTGGGTGGTGCGGGTGCGTGTCCGGCTGCCGTCTCGGTTTTGCCGGGGGCGGGCTCCTCGGGTGGGTGGTGCGGGTGTGTGTCCGGCTGCCGTCTCGGTTTTGCCGGGGGCGGGCTCCTCGGGTGGGTGGTGCGGGTGTGTGCCCGGCTGCCGCCTCGGTTTCCCGGGAGCGGTCGCCGGTGGGCGGTGCCAGCGTGTGCCCGGCTGCCGCCTCGGTTTCCCGGGAGCGGTTGCTGGGTGGCTGGTGCCGGTGCCGGGGCCTCCGGGGTGGGGGTCCTGGACTGCGCGCCCTCGGGCCTGGCGGCCCTGGACACACTTTTACGTCCAGGACCCCCACCCCTACGACCCCGTCACCTCCCCGTCCGTGCCCGGCTATCGCCCCCCGCCGCACGACTCCGCCGGAGGTATGCCTTTACGGCCAGGGTCGCGTGCCCGTGGCCCCGTCGCCTCGCGTCCGTGTCGGGCTATCGCCCCCGCCACGACTCCGCCGGAGGCATGCCCTCGAGTCCTGGCCCTGTCTCTACGACTTCGGTGTATCCCGTGCGGCCCAGCGCCCCCCGTTTCCCCGGCGTAGTCCGAAACCCGCCGTGCGTCCCTCAAACCAGCGGTTACCGGGGTTCCGGGCGGCCTGACCGCCTTTTGAGCATCCGATGACGTCTGCTCCCGTGGGTGGGCGGGGGCCGGTAGGGTTCGGCGCATGGGCTCCCAGGACTCCCTGCCGACACCCGTGACCCCTGCCGGACGCGAGGGCCTGGCCGCGATGCTGCAACGGCCCGAGCGAGCCGTGGTGGCGCTCGATTTCGACGGCACCCTCGCCCCGATCGTTCCCGATCCGGACCAGGCCCGCCCCCACCCCGGCGTCCTGCCGGCACTGACCCGTCTGGCGCCGCGGGTCGGCTCGGTCGTGGTGGTCACGGGCCGCCCCGCCGGGGTAGCCGTCCGGATCGGCGGCTTCGCTGGTGTACCCGGCCTGGAACACCTGGTCGTGCTGGGCCACTACGGCGCCGAGCGCTGGGACGCGGCCACCGGCACCGTACGGGCCCCCGAGCCACACCCGGGCGTGGCTGCCGTGCGCGCCGAGCTGCCCGGGGTGCTCGAACGGAACGGCGCCTGGCGCGGTACATACCTCGAGGACAAGGGCCGCTCGGTCGCCGTCCACACCCGCCGTGCCGAGGAGCCGCAGGCCGCGTTCGAGCAGCTGCGTGGGCCACTGCAGGAGCTGGCCGACCGTCATGGGTTGATCGTCGAGCCCGGCCGTCTCGTCCTCGAGCTGCGCCCGCCAGGTGTGGACAAGGGCGTCGCGCTGGAGAGGTACCTGGAGGAGACGGGCGGCGCATCGGCCGTGCTTTACGCCGGCGACGACCTCGGTGACCTGGCGGCTTTCAGCGTGCTGGAGAAGCTCCGGTCGAACGGTCTGCCTTCGGTGCTGGTGTGCAGCGCGGCCGCCTCCGGAGAGGGAGCCGACGAACTGGCCCAACGCGCCGACCTCGTGGTCGACGGCCCATCTGGTGTGGTGGCCTTGCTCAACGCCCTCGCCGATGCGCTTCCGCCTCCCTCGGAGTCCCACTAGGGCAGGCGGGGCGCCCAGCGCCCATTAGGTAGGCGGAGCCGTGGGGACAGGGGCCGGGATGTAGCCGTGGGGATGGGGCCTTGGGCGCGAAGCATGCCTGCGGCGAGGGTGTAGGGCAGGGCGGCAGTCCGCTGACGCACCACGGGAAGCGACGGCCCTGGACGTGAAGGCACGCCTCTGGGGTTCTCGGACGTGGGGCGGCGGCCGGGTATGGACGGGAGGTGGCGGGGTCGTAGGGGTGGGGGTCCTGGACGTAAAAGCGTGTCCAGGGCCGCCAGGCCCGAGGGCGCGCAGTCCAGGACCCCCACCCCGGAGGCCCCGGCACCGGCGCCAGTCACCCGGGGTCCGTTTCGGGGACGTGGCCGGTGGTCGTTTGGGGGCCGGCGCCAGTCACCCGGGGTTCGTTTCGGGGACGTGGCCGGTGGTCGTTTGGGGGCCGGTGCTGGTCAGTCGGGGTTCGTTTCGGGGGCGTGGCCGGTGGTCGTTTGGGGGCCGGTGCTGGTCAGTCGGGGTTCGTTTCGGGGGCGTGGCCGGTGGTCGTTTGGGGGCCGGCGCCAGTCACCCGGGACCCCCCGGAGGGGCGACGGTCAGCCCGTAAGGGCCCGTAGTTGGTCCAGGAACCACTGTTGCGGTGGGAGCGCCGTCGCCGCCGCGGCCAGCCGTTTGCTGCGCTCCGCGCGCACGCTGTCCGGCATCGACAGCGCCTCGTGCAGCGCCTGCGCCGTCGCCGTCACGTCGTACGGATTCACCACGATCGCGTCCTCGCCCAGGTCCTCATACGCCCCCGCCTCCCGCGACAGCACCAGCGCGCAGCCGCGCTCGGAGACCACCGGGACCTCCTTGGCGACCAGGTTCATGCCGTCGCGGATGGGGTTGACCAGGGCCACGTCCGCCAGTCGGTAGGCGGCGAGGGAGCGGGCGAAGTCGTCCTTGACGTGCAGGACGACCGGCTGCCAGCCCTCCCTGCCGAAGTCCGCGTTGATCTGCTCGGCGACCTGCCGCACCCGCGCCGTGTACTCGCGGTAGACCGCGAGGTCCTGCCGCGAGGGGTAGGCGAAGGCGATGTGTACCACGCGGCCGCGCCACTCGGGGCGGTCGGTGAGCAGCTGCCGGTAGGCGAGAAGACCGCGGACGATGTTCTTCGACAGCTCCGTGCGGTCCACTCGAACGATCACCTTGCGGTCGGCCCCGCCGACCTGCTCCCGCAGCGCCGCCAGCCGCTCGTCCACATCCGGCCGGTGCCCACGCTCCCGCAGGAAGTCCGCGTCGGCGCCGAGCCCGTGCACCCCGATCTCGGTGGTGCGCCGGGGCGCCTCGCCGTTGAGGCTGTGCTCGACGGCCGGCGAGGGCTCCTTGGTCCAGTCGGGGAAGCAGTGGTCGGGGAGTACCTCCTGGCAGCAGCTCATGAACGCCCGGGCCCAGCGGTGAGTGAGG
Organism: Streptomyces sp. HSS9-12; assembly: GCF_054963655.1. Taxonomy (NCBI): domain Bacteria; kingdom Bacillati; phylum Actinomycetota; class Actinomycetes; order Kitasatosporales; family Streptomycetaceae; genus Streptomyces; species Streptomyces sp. HSS9-12. The sequence goes on from NZ_JBUEGC010000005.1 coordinate 48,266, forward strand.
AAGCCCGCCCGGTCCGCGCCCAGCATGCCCCGGATCAGCTGCGCGGCGATGTCGTCGGGCAGCAGCCGGAAGTAGTCGGCGGGTGCCCACGGCGTGTGCGAGAAGTGTCCGATGCGCAGGTCCGGCCGGCGCTCGCGCAGCATCCCGGGCACCAGACACAGGTGGTAGTCCTGCACCAGGACGGCGGCGCCCGGCGCGGCCTCTTCCGCGAGCGCATCGGCGAACGCCGCGTTGTACGCCTCGTAGGCGGCCCACTGGCGGCGGAAGTCCGCGTCGAAGACCGGCTCCAGCGGGGTCTGGTAGAGCAGGTGGTGGACGAACCACAGCACGGAGTTCGCGATGCCGTTGTAGGCGGCGCCGAAGACCTCCGGCTCGATGCCGAGCATGCGTACCCGGCGCCCGCCCGTGTCGGCCGGATCGAGTACCCCGCCCGTACGCCGTACGGCCTCCTGGTCGCCCTCGCCCAGCGCCGCGCACACCCACACCGAGCCGCTATCCGGGCCGATGGCGCTCAGACCGGAGACCAGCCCACCGCCACCGCGCCGGGCGGTGAGCGTGCTGTCCGGGTGCAGGGTGTACGAGACCGGCCCGCGGTTCGACGCGACGAGGATCTGGGCTTCCCCGGCTTCCTGGACGGCGTTCGCAGCAGCGGCCATGCCGCGAGCTTAGCCCGCCGTAGAACCGCTCAAACGTACGGCAGCGCGCATATCAGGCCACCTGTCCCTGGTCGGCTTGCCCGCGGGAGCGGTACTCGGGAACCGTGACCATCGGCGGCCGCTCCTCCGAGGTCACCATGTGCACGCGCGGGGCGAAGACGCCGTTGACCCGGTCGAACTGGGTGAGCACGGGCCGTACGAGATGCCCGCGGGCCAGCCGCGCCTGCGCCGTGCGGTAGATCGTCGCGGCCATTCGGCCCAGTGCCTGCCCGTCCTGGTTGCGGTGGCGCCTGACCCCCACGTCGACCTGTGCGAGTGCGTCGAGCCCGGCCAGCTCGAGCGCGTCGACGAGCGTGCCCAGCTCCACGCCGTAGCCGATGGGGAAGGGCAACCGCTCCAGCAGCGAGCGGCGGGCCGCGTACTCGCCGCCCAATGGCTGGACGAAACCGGCCAGCTGAGGCCAGTGCAGATTCAGCAGGGGCCGTGCGACCAGTTCGGTGACGCGGCCGCCCTGCTCGGAGCTGGTGCCGATCGGCCGGTCGTACATCGCCTTGACCAGCTGGATGTCCGTATCGGTCAGCAGCGGCCCGACAATCCCCGAGACGAAGCGGGAGGAGAAGTCCTGAAGGTCTGCGTCAACGAAGGCGACGATGTCGCCGCTGGTGACCAGCAGGGACCGCCACAGCACCTCGCCCTTGCCGGGCAGCGCGGGAACCCGGGGCAGGACGTCGTCCCGGTGCACGACGCGCGCGCCCGCCTCGGCGGCCACCGCGGCGGTGCGGTCGGTGGAGCCGGAGTCCATGACGACCAGCTCGTCGATGAGCGGCACGGCCTCCATCAGGTCACGGCGTATCGCGGCGACGATCTCGCCGACCGTGGCCTCCTCGTTGAGCGCGGGCAGCACGACGCTGACCGTGGCGCGCTTGGCGGCGAGGAGCCGGTCCAACGGCCGGTCGTCAGCCGACCAGGACCGGCGGCTCAGCCAGTGCTCGACCTCTTCCAGCACGTGCTTGTCTCCCTGGGTTCCCTGGTGACTGTGCCAGCCAGGTATGATCCATCTCGAGGTTCGGACGACTATCTCAACTGTCGGGGCCTTCGGTTACAGTCTTGAACAACGCACATGACCTTCGCATGTCGGAGGTCGTGACAAGGACAAATGCCCGAGTACCCACTCGGAGCCATACCGCTCATCCAGAGGGGCAGAGGGAACGGCCCGTTGAAGCCCCGGCAACCCTCCAGTCGGTCTCGCGCAGCGAGGCTCCCGGCTAGGGAAGGTGCCAATTCCGGCTCGTGGCGAAGTACGTCACGGGGAAGATGAGGAGAAAGGGCCTCGCCTCCATGGCTGTGCAGACCGTTGCAAGCACCACCGACACCACCGTAGACCTCGGGCCCGCGGTGGCGTTGTCCTGTCGCGAGTGCGGCGAGCGCTTTCCTCTCGGCCCGATCTTCGCCTGCGCGGCATGTTTCGGGCCGCTCGAAGTGGCGTACGAGCTGCCGAGCAGCGATCCAGAGGGTCTGAAACAGCGGATCGCGGCCGGCCCGAACAACATCTGGCGCTATGCGCCCCTGCTGCCGGTCCCCGCGGATGTCGCCGGGAAGCCGAACCTGAACCCGGGCTTCACCAAGCTGGTCAAGGCCGACAACCTCGCGCGTGAGCTCGGCGTCACCGGCGGCCTGCACGTCAAGGACGACTCCGGCAACCCGACGCACTCCTTCAAGGACCGCGTTGTCGCGATCGCCGTCGAGGCGGCCCGCGCCTTCGGCTTCACCACCCTGTCCTGCTCCTCCACGGGCAACCTGGCCGGCGCGGTGGGGGCAGCCGCCCGCCGCGCCGGATTCCGCTCCTGTGTGTTCATCCCGCACGACCTGGAGGCGGGCAAGGTCGTCATGGCCGCGGTGTACGGCGGCGACCTGGTCGGCATCGAGGGCACGTACGACGATGTGAACCGGTTCTGCTCCGAGCTGATCGGCGACCCGATCGGCGAGGGCTGGGGCTTCACCAACGTCAACCTGCGCCCGTACTACGCCGAGGGCTCCAAGACCCTGGCGTACGAGATCGGTGAGCAGCTCGGCTGGCGGCTGCCGGACAACATCCTCATACCGATCGCCTCCGGCTCCCAGCTCACGAAGATCGACAAGGGTCTGCAGGAGCTGATCAAGCTGGGCCTGGTCGAGGACAAGCCGTACAAGGTCTACGGCGCTCAGGCCGAGGGCTGCTCGCCGGTCTCCCGCGCCTTCAAGGACGGCCACGACGTCGTACGGCCTGTGAAGCCGGACACGATCGCCAAGTCGCTGGCCATCGGCAACCCGGCCGACGGTCCGTACGTCCTGGACATCTGCCGCCGGAGCGGTGGCGCGGTCGAGGACGTCACCGACGAGCAGGTCGTCGACGGCATCAAGCTGCTGGCCCGCACCGAGGGCATCTTCGCGGAGACCGCGGGCGGTGTGACGGTGGGCGTGCTGCGCAAGTTGATCGAGACGGGTCAGCTCGACCCGGCCGAAGAGACCGTCGTCATCAACACCGGTGACGGCCTGAAGACCCTGGACGCGGTGGCTCCCACCACGGGCCCGTCCGCGATCATCCGCCCCAACCTTGACTCGTTCCGAGAGGCTGGCCTCGCATGAGCGTCAACGTCCGTATCCCGACCATCCTGCGCACCTACACCGGCGGCCAGGCCGAGGTGACCGCCGAGGGCGCGACCCTCGCCGAGGTCATCGCGGACCTGGAGAAGAACCACGCTGGGATCGCGGCCCGCGTCCTGGACGACGCCGGCAAGCTGCGCCGCTTCGTGAACGTCTACGTGAACGACGACGATGTGCGCTTCGCCGATGGGCTCCAGACGCCGACGCCGGACGGTGCGGGTGTCTCGATCATCCCTGCGGTGGCCGGTGGCTGCTGAGTGACAGCGCTGTTTCCGCAGCAACCTTGCGTTATTGGAATGACCCCCTCCGTGAGAGAAGCGGAGGGGGTCATTCCGTGTGGTTGAGCGCGGTACAGTTGTGGCGTTTCCGCTTGGGCCGTATGCCGAACGCATATGAGAACGCGACAACATCTGCCAGAACTGGCATGGAAAATTGTCGCGTTGGTCCGCTATGCCCGGCCCGAGTTGCCCTGAATTCTTGGGAAAATGCAGGAAAATACCGATGAGCCATGCCCAGAATTCTCGTCCAATTGACCTGTTGCAGACGGCATCTGGGCAGATACATTCAGCCGCGGTCGACGCGTTCCGGCGCACACCCCTGGGTTCCCCATGCCGAAGGTCGGGGGAATGTCAAGGGTGAGGTCTGACCCGGGTCCGCGGAGTGCGGTCCTGTGCAAGGGCCAGTAATAGGGGAGTTAGGGATGGCTCAGGGCACCGTCAAGTGGTTCAACGCGGAGAAGGGGTACGGCTTCATCGCGGTCGACGGTGGTGCGGATGTCTTCGTGCACTACAGCGCGATCCAGATGGATGGCTACCGCACCCTGGAGGAAGGTCAGCGGGTCGAGTTCGAGATTTCGCAGGGCCAGAAGGGGCCTCAGGCGGACTTGGTTCGCGTACAGGGCTGAACGCGCGCCGACTCACGACGACATCGGGCCCGCCCCTACGGGGGCGGGCCCGATGTCGTCGTGGGGGAGGGGTACGGGGCCGCCCGCCCGTAACCTCCAGCAAAGCCCTCCGGGCGGCTTGCGCCCGCCCTCCCCCAGCTACGGCTGGGAGGTGCCCCCACCGGCCACCACCCCTCAACGACGCCTCCGGGCGGCTTGCACTCGCATGGGTCGAGTGCTAATCATTGGCGTTAGCACTCTGACGTTGAGAGTGACAGAAGGACCGGGTCGGTGAGGCCCGCAGGCCGGGCGGGGCAAGGAACCGTGCGGCGTGCAGGCCGTCCGTCGCGGGCGCCAGCGCGGTCCGGAGCAATCCACCCCCAGTCCTGGGAGGACCACTTCACATGGCCAAGATCATCGCGTTCGACGAGGAGGCGCGGCGCGGCCTCGAGCGCGGGATGAACCAGCTCGCCGACGCCGTCAAGGTGACCCTCGGCCCGAAGGGCCGCAACGTCGTCCTCGAGAAGAAGTGGGGCGCCCCCACGATCACCAACGATGGTGTGTCCATCGCCAAGGAGATCGAGCTCGAGGACCCGTACGAGAAGATCGGCGCCGAGCTGGTCAAGGAGGTCGCCAAGAAGACGGACGACGTCGCCGGTGACGGTACGACGACCGCGACCGTCCTCGCCCAGGCGCTCGTCAAGGAGGGCCTCCGCAACGTCGCCGCCGGTGCCAACCCGATGGCGCTGAAGCGCGGTATCGAGAAGGCCGTCGAGGCCGTCTCCGCCCAGCTCCTTGAGCAGGCCAAGGACGTGGAGACCAAGGAGCAGATCGCCTCCACCGCCTCCATCTCCGCCGCTGACACCCAGATCGGTGAGCTGATCGCCGAGGCCATGGACAAGGTCGGCAAGGAAGGCGTCATCACCGTCGAGGAGTCGCAGACCTTCGGCCTCGAGCTCGAGCTCACCGAGGGTATGCGCTTCGACAAGGGCTACATCTCGGCGTACTTCGCGACCGACATGGAGCGCATGGAGGCCGTTCTCGACGACCCCTACATCCTGATCTACAACGGCAAGATCTCCGCGGTGAAGGACCTGCTCCCGCTGCTGGAGAAGGTCATGCAGTCCGGCAAGCCGCTGCTGATCATCGCTGAGGACGTCGAGGGCGAGGCCCTGTCGACCCTGGTCGTCAACAAGATCCGTGGCACCTTCAAGTCCGTCGCCGTCAAGGCCCCGGGCTTCGGTGACCGCCGCAAGGCCATGCTCGGCGACATCGCCATCCTCACCGGTGGCACCGTCATCTCCGAGGAGGTCGGCCTCAAGCTGGAGAACGCCGGTCTCGACCTGCTCGGCCGCGCGCGCAAGGTCGTCGTCACCAAGGACGAGACGACCATCGTCGACGGCGCCGGTGACAGCGAGGCGGTCCAGGGCCGCGTGAACCAGATCCGCGTCGAGATCGAGCAGTCGGACTCGGACTACGACCGCGAGAAGCTCCAGGAGCGCCTCGCGAAGCTGGCCGGCGGCGTGGCCGTCATCAAGGCCGGCGCCGCGACCGAGGTGGAGCTCAAGGAGCGCAAGCACCGCATCGAGGACGCGGTGCGCAACGCCAAGGCCGCCGTTGAGGAGGGCATCGTCGCCGGTGGTGGCGTGGCCCTGATCCAGGCTTCCACCGTCTTCGAGAAGCTCGAGCTCGACGGCGACGAGGCCACCGGTGCCGCCGCGGTGAAGGCCGCGCTGGAGGCCCCGCTGAAGCAGATCGCGGTGAACGCCGGCCTCGAGGGCGGCGTTGTGGTGGAGAAGGTGCGCAACCTGACCCCGGGCCACGGCCTGAACGCCGCGACCGGCGAGTACGTCGACCTGATCGCCGAGGGCATCATCGACCCGGCCAAGGTGACGCGCTCCGCGCTGCAGAACGCCGCGTCCATCGCGGGTCTGTTCCTCACCACCGAGGCCGTCGTCGCCGACAAGCCGGAGAAGGAGAAGGCCGGCGCCGGTGCGGGTATGCCGGGCGGTGAGATGGACTTCTGATCGACGCTGTCGGTCAACCGTCCTGAGCCCTGGGGCGGCACCCTCCACGGAGGGTGCCGCCCCAGCGGCGTTTCCGGAGGGGCCGGCGTCAGGAGGAGCGGTCGTTGGCCCGCGGTCCCGTTCCGGAGGAGTGGGGGTCCTGCCTCTGCGCCTCAGGTGACGATTCCCCGGTACGGGGCCGTGGTACGGGCTCGGGAGCCGGGCGGTGGGGGGTGCGCAGGCGGCGGCGCAACAGGACGGGACCGGCGAGCAGGGCGGCCGCGGCCGGGGCGGTGAGCAGAGCGTGGTAGAGACCGACCGGATGCAGGAGCAGCGGCCACGTACCCGCCACTCGCTGCGCAAGGCCGCTCGTGAAGTGGTCCGGCAGCCACAGAGCGTAGGTGAGCACGGCGCCATAGGCGGTCGCGCCCGCCGTGTAGCAGCTGATGTGGCGGATGAGCAGCGCCGCGGGCGAGGAGGTTCTGCCGCGCAGACCGCGCAGGGTGCGCAGCCCGAAGCACACGCCGGCGGAGCAGATGAAGCACGCCTGAAGGGCGTAGAGCCGGGCGAAGGGAAAGACCACGGCACCGACGGTGGTCTGGTTCTCCCGGTGCGGCAGTGACTCCAGCGCGGCGCTGCTGAGCAGTTGGGCACAGTACGAGGGGTCGGGCGAGCCGGAGCACCACAGTCCGGCAGCGCTGCGCAGGACGCTGGAAGCCGTCTTCGAGTCGAACAGCATGAGCAGGGCGCTACAGGCGAGGCCCGTCAGGAGAGATACGCCGATGCGCCGCCAGAGTGAGCCCTTCGGCCCGCGCAGCTGTGCCAGCATCAGCAACCGGACACGGCGCGCCGACAGCGTGACGGCCGACGAGCGCGGTCTGGCCGGCTGCCGCAGACAAGCGGCGAACGCGGCGACGGCACCGAGCAAGAGGGCGTGCGGGGCTCCCACGCGGGCGTCTTGGAGAGTTTGGGCGAGCAGTTCGCCGTAGCCGCTGGGGGAGGAGCGCACCAGCTGCGGGGCTCGCGTGATCAACAGGGCGGCGAGATGCGCGAACGGGGCGAGGACCAACAGCGCCAACGCGCGGTGCAGAAACGCCATTCCGCCGCTCCCCATACGCCGGCCCGCTGCCCAGGCCGCGGTGCACAGCACGATGAGGAACGCCGTGAGCCACAGCGCCTCGTGCAGTACTGCCGAGGTTCCGGCGTACTCCCCGTACAGCCATGTCGTGGAGACGGTCAGCAGCCGCAGCGCGTCGAGCGGGCCGAGCACCGCCCCGGGCGGACCGCTGCCAGGAGTGTTCTGCGGAAGAGCGAGGGTGTCGGCCCAGTGGATCTGCGCGGGCAGGATTCCGCAGCAGTGCACCAGAGTGACAGCGACGCAGACGATCAGGGGTGAGGTGGACGAGGCTGGTGCGCCAGGGGCCTTGGAGGTCTGAGGCGTTACGGGCGCCTGCGGTGAGGAACCGCCGCTCATCTGGGGCCCGCAGACACCCGGAACGGAACACCGTGGTTGTCAACGGTTGTTGTCCGAGTCTCCTCGCCGTCCCACCAGGTCACCTTGGCCTTCCAGGAACAGTCCGCTGTGGAGGTGAGGCCGATGATCAAGAAGGAGTAGAAGTCTTCGGCGGTGACGGTGCGGGGCAGCCGGATGGGCTGCCCGTACAAGCGGGCCGTCCTGGCGGCATCCTTCTGCCGGGGACTGGTCTGCAGGTGGAGTACGGACACCTCGCGGCCCACGGCAATGGCATCGAGATTGACAGCCATGACGTCCGGCGCAACGAAGTCCGGGCCACCGCAGCCGCGTTGGCGTGCCACCTTCTCGCCGGACGCGGGGGCGGAGCGGCGGGTCACCGTGACGGTCACATCACGGATCTGTACGGCCTTGCCGGTGTTGCCGCGCATGCTGACTGCTGAGGCCACGCTTCGCCAGTGCAGGATGCGGCCTTCCCGCTCCCAGCGGGCGAACTGCCGCTCGTCGCCCAGCCGCAGCCTCGGCTCCAGGCTCGAATTGCCGCTGCGCAGGATCCAGTCGCTGTAGCAGGGGTTGTTCTCCTGCACCGCGTCGAGGACCACCGACTCATCCGGGAACAGGGCGTTCCATGCGGCGGACACCGGCCCGGCGAGCACCGGGGCGACACCGATGGCAGCGATGACGAGCCCGGCCAGCGTCAGCTTGTGCTCGGTGCCGAGCGCGGCGATACGCCGCAGTGCGGCGCGGGCCCGCCCAGGCGGCGTGGCGGACGGGGTCTCGGGGGCCGGTGCTGGGGCCTGGCCGGAATCGGGTGCCGGTCTCGTACCGCTGTCCATGGTCCCCTCCCCCGAATGAAGCCGCGCTATGGAACCAGACGCGCTGCGTTGTGGAGGATCAGCTTACGAGGCCAATCGGGCTGCTGAACAAGTGAGTTGGGTGTGAGGAGGGCGGCTCGAACTTCGGAATGACCCGGGGGAGCGCTCTGAGCGCCTCCTCCTGGACGATCGAGGGGTCGGCCAGCCCCAGCCTGAGCCGGGTCATGCAGTGGGCGACGGAAGTGAGAGGTTCGGGGCGCCGCCGACGAGGGGGAGGATCGCGGCGGCCGTGGCGCGGTTCTGCGAATCTGCCATGTGGAGGCCTCGCTGTGGTGCGTGTGGGGGTGGGGGCCGATGCCGCGGCGTCAGCGGCGGGCGGCGTGGAGGGCGGCGCGCAGATGGCCGTTCGCGGCTGCCAGCAGCCGGGCCGCGGTCGGGCCGTCGACTCCGCCGAGAATCGTCAGGATGGCGTTCTTCACCTCGCCGCCCGTCTGCGCCAGCGCTTCCTCGATCTCCTCGTCGGAGGCACCGGTGGCGAGGGCGACGATCCGCCGGGAGCGCGCCCGTAGCTTCTCGTTGGAGGCGCGCACATCGACCATCAGGTTCCCGTACGTCTTGCCCAGCCGGATCATGGTCACGGTCGACAGCATGTTGAGGACCAGCTTCTGGGCCGTACCGGCCTTGAGCCGGGTCGAGCCGGTGAGCAGCTCGGGCCCGACGACGACTTCGATGCCGTGCTCCGCCGCCGCGGCGAGCTCCGAACCGGCATTGCAGGAAAGCCCGATGGTGAGCGCACCGCGGCCGCGCGCGTGCTGCACGGCACCGATGGCGTACGGGGTCCGGCCCGAGGCTGAGATGCCCACGACCGTGTCCTGTGCCGTGAGGCCGAGCGCGTCGAGGTCGGCCGCGGCCAGCTCCTTGCTGTCCTCGGCGCCCTCAGCGGAGGTGACCACGGCCGGCGGACCGCCCGCGATCAGTCCGACCACCTGGTCCGGCCCGGTGTTGAAGGTCGGCGGGCACTCGCTCGCGTCCAGGACCCCGAGCCGCCCGGCGGTACCGGCGCCCGCGTAGATCAGCCGTCCGCCGCGCACCATCCGCTCGGCGATGCTGTCGATCGCGGCGGCGATCTGCGGTAGCTGCGCGGCGACGGCACCGGGGACGGCGGAGTCCTCGCCGTTCATGATCTTCGCGATCTCGAGCGTGGACAGCTGGTCGATGTCGGCCAGGTCGCTGCGGAAGGCCTCGGTGGTGAGCGTGTCCAGCTGGGCGCGCAGCCTTGCGTGATCGGCGGTGGAGGAGGACATGAGGGGGGTTCTCTCCGTGACGGTCCAGGGGTCGGTTGGGAAGTTCCCGTACGCGCGCGCCGTGGAGTTCGTGCTACGCGCGCTTGGGGTTGTGGCGGTGTGCGAGGGCCTCGTACGAGGCGGCGAGAGCAGGCGCCGCGGTCTCGTACGTGCGCTGGGCGACGCCTATGAACAGGCAGTCGACCACCAGCAGCTGGCTGGTGCGGCTGGACATCGCCGCGGGCCGCAGCTCGCTCTCCCGCGCGGTTGAGGTGGTCAGGACGTGGTCCGCGTACTGCGCGACCTCGCCGTCCGGGCGGCCGGTGATCGCGACGGTCGTCGCCCCGCGGTCGAAGGCCGCCCGCAGCGGCTCGATCACATCGACGGTGCGGCCGGAGTGGGTGATGGCGATGGCGACGTCGCCGGCCCGCAGCTGTACGGCGCCCGTGACGGCCAGGTGCGGGTCGGCGTGGGCGTGCGCGAGGAGGCCGATCCGCAGCAGTTTCTGCACCAGGTCCTGGGCGACGAGGTTGGATGCGCCGATGCCGTACACATCGATGCGGCGGGCCGCCGCGAGTGCGACGACCGCCGCCTCCAGCTGGGCGGTGTCGAGCCCGGCGGCGGTGTCCGCCAGGCACTGCCGCTCCTCCTGCGCGAGCTTGGCCACGACATCGGGGAGCGGGTCGTCGACCGCTATGTCCGCGGTGACGGCGGGGGCGGCGCCCGACTGCTGCTGCGCGGCCAGGCCGGCGAGCGCCAGGCGCAGATCGCGGTAGCCGGGGTAGCCGAGGAGACGGGCGGTACGGACCACGGTGGCCTCGCTGGTGCCGGTGCGCTCCGCGAGGCCGGTGACGGTGAGCGCGGCACATCCGGCCGGGTCGTTCGCCACGGCCTCCGCCACCCGTTGCATGGAGCGGGTCATCGACGGCCCGAGGGTGCGGACCTTGGCGGCGAGGGCGGCGGGGGCGGGGTGGGCCTTCCGGCTTCTGGAAGTTTCCTTCAGGCTGCTGCTCACATGTGAAACGTATTTTCACGGGCCGGAGTCCGTCAATCCCCTTCGGCCACATGCAGCCACATGGCCGGACGTGGGCGTGGCGTTGGCGCGGCAGCAATCGGCGGGCCGCCGCGCGGCAATGGGGCAACAATGGGAGGCATGGAGCTTGAGCAGGCACTGCACGCCGCCCGCGCCCTCGTACTGGCCGACCTGGCGGCGCGCGACGTCGCGCAGGCCGACATCGTCTCCCTCGTCGAGGACGCGGTGGCGCACCGGCGATGGTGGGTCGAGCAGTGGCCGCAGGGCGTCGGCTATCTGGCCGGACTCGTGGCCCAGGACGTGCAGGACGCACTGTTGGAGAACTACGGGCGGTGGCCGCTGTGTCCGGTGTGCACGGAGGGCGGCGACCCCCATGCGCTGGACGTGGAACCGGAGTTGGGTCCGAATCCGCACTGGGTGTGCGGGAAGGTGGGCGTGGTCATCGCGGCGGTGGGCCAGCTCGGCACCGTTTCCCAGGGCGGCTAGGGGTGGCGCTCTACATCGATCCGCCGATGTGGCCTGGGCATGGGCGGATGTGGTCGCACCTGGTGAGCGATGTCTCGTACGAGGAGCTGCACGCGTTCGCGGCGCGGATCGGCTGCCCGCCGAGGGCCTTCGAGCGGGACCACTACGACGTGCCGTGCGAGCGGTACCGGGCGGCGGTGGATCTTGGGGCGATTGAGGTCGGCAGCAAAGAGCTGATGCGGCGGCTGACGGAGGCGGGGCTGCGGCGGCCGAAATTTCGGTGACGGTCGCCTCGCCGGCGTGGCCGCTCCGCGCCGGGGCTTGCCTGCGTGGCGCGGTGGTGGGTGCGCGTTGGCCTGGCGCTGCGGGCATGGTGGGGAGTGCCGGGCGGGGGGCCGCGGGTCAGCGGCGGGAGTTGGCCGGTTCGTCCGTCGGGGTGGGGGAGGTTGCGATGACGCGGGACGGGGTGTCGGGTGCTCGGTGGAATCGGAGCGACACGGCTACGGCGGCGATCGCCAGTGCCGACATCGCCGCGCCCGCCCATGCCGTGGAGGCGAAGCCGAAGCCCGCGTCGATGACCGAGCCGCCGAGCCATGGGCCGCCCGTGTTGCCCAGATTGAAGGCAGCCGTTGTGGTCGCACCGGCCAGAGTCGGGGCCGCGCCCGCGACGTTGAACATCCGGGCGTTGAGGGCCGGTGCCATAAAGAACGCCGACACCCCGATGAGGAAGGACAGGGCCACGGCGGCCACCGGACTGCTCGCCGTCAGAGCCAGCGCGACGAGGAACACCGTCGACGCCGCGATCCCGCTGAACAGCACGCCGAAGAGGTGCGCGTCCGCCACCCGGCCGCCGAGCGTCGTGCCGACCAGTGCGCCGGCGCCGAACAGTCCCAGCACTGTGGGCACCCAGCTGTCCGCGAGCCCGGCGACATCCGTCAGCAGCGGCGCCAGATAACTGAACGCGCAGAACACGCCGCCCGCCGCAAGGGCGATGGTGACGATGCTCAGCCACACCTGCCGGTCACGGTAGATCCGCAGTTCCCGTCGGAGCCGGGGCCGGGCCTCGGGTACGGGGATGCGCGGGATCAGCCCGATCACTCCGACCAGCGCCACGCCGGACATGGCCCCCACCGCCCAGAACGCCGACCGCCAGCCCAGGTGCTCCCCGAGGAACGCCCCGGCCGGTACCCCGACCACGTTCGCGATGCTCAGCCCGCCGATCATCACCGCCATCGCGCGGGCGCGCGCCGTCACCGGAACCATCGTGATCGCCACCGCCGCGCCCACGGCCCAGAACCCCGCGCACGCGAGCGCGCTGATGACACGGGAAGCGAACAGCACTTCGTACGTCGGCGCCAGCGCGCCGCCGATCTGCCCCAGGCCGAAGACCGAGAGCAGCCCGATGAGCGCAGTACGGCGCGGAAGCCGCAGTGTCGCGACCGCGAGCAGGGGCGCGCCGATCACCATGCCGATCGCGAACGCCGAGATCAGCAACCCTGCCCGGGGGATGGAGACGCCCATGTCGTCGGCGATCGGCGGCAGCAGCCCGGAAAGCATGAACTCCGAAGTGCCGAGGGCGAAGACGCTGAGGCCGAGGACGTAGACGGACAAGGGCATGCGAGTGCGCTCGGCGGCAGTGGACATGCCATGCGTCAACGCCGGTGAGAGGCTTGGGCATTCCTGAGTCGGTCAACTCACCCGCAGCAGCTCCAGCTCCGTGCTGAGGTTGTAACGGGCTGTGCGCTCCCAGCGGTCGTGGCCCGTCGGGGTACGAAACAGCCTGGGCAGCTCGAGCAGCTGCCGCAGTACGGCCGCGCGGCCCTCCCGGAAGGCGTCGTGCGGCACGAAGCCGTACTCCTGGCGGACTTCCGCCGCGTACGTGGCGTACGCCTGCGGAGGGCCGGCGAGGACGGCGAGGTCCGCGTCGCACAGCACCTCGCCGTTGGCGTCTCCCGGCGCCGGGTCGTGGGTGACGGTGAGCCGTACGAGCCGGGCGACCTCGGCGGTGCGGGTCCGGGACACGCCGGCCTCGGGGAGGGCACGCTCGGCGAGCCGGGCGCTGCGCTCCTCGTTCTCCGAGCGGTCCGGCTGGTAGACAGCGTCGTGGAACCAGGCGGCGAGCCGTACGGCATCGGGGTCGTCGGCGTGGACGATCAGCTCCTCCACGCGGTCAAGGACGGCCAACAGGTGGGCAGTGGTGTGATAGCGACGCTGCGGCTCGGCCCAGCGGACGAGGAGGTTCTCGCCGTACGGGGCCGGATCCGGCGCGTCCGCCCTCCCCTGGCAGCGGCGTAGCAGCTCTGACCAGCGGGCGAGCAGAAGATCGTGCGTGGCGGTGGCGGCCATGAGCCAATTGTGGCGCCCGTTGCCGACGGTGGCTTCCAGTGGGGGGCCGCCTGTGGCTATCGTGGGACATATGTCTAGACCACTTCTCGAAGTGATCGCTCTCAGCGCTGAGGACGCGGTCGCGGCGCGAGACGGAGGAGCGGACCGTCTCGAAGTGGTCGCCGATATGGCGGCCGACGGTCTCACCCCGTCGTGCGAGGTCTTCGCGCAGATCCGTGCCGCCGTGGACATCCCGCTGCGAGTGATGCTGCGCGGGTGCTCAGGCTTCGCCGTCGGTGATGTGGACGCACTGTGCGCGGCGGCGGAGGGGCTGCGCGCGGAGGGGGCGGATGAGTTTGTGCTCGGCTTCCTCGACCGGGCGGGGCACCCGGATCTGGTAGCGGTCGAGATGCTGGTCGGGGTGATCGAGGGCTGCCGGTGGACGTTCCACCGGGCCATCGACCATGCGGTCGACCGCGATGCGCTGCGCAAGGAGCTGGCGAGCCTGCCGGGGCTGGACACGTATCTGACGGCCGGCGCGGCGGGGGGCGTGGACGAGGGCATGCCAACGCTGCTGGAGGAGGCGTCGCGGCGGGGGCACGCGGGGTACGAGCCGAGGCTGCTGGTTGGCGGCGGCCTCCGCCTGGAGCATCTGCCCCGGCTGCGCGGGGCAGGCATCGACGCCTTCCACATCGGCACCGCGGCCCGCCCCGGCGGCTGGTCCGCCCCAGTCGACACCTCATCGGTCCGCACCTGGCGCGAATCCCTCTGACCTCGCCGGGCCGAGGTGGCTCGACCCCTGGACCGCGCGCCACGCCGCCCGCCCTCCCGGCGGGTTGCTCGTGACCGACCACCCCGGCCCCCGGCACCCACCACGCACCCGCACTGCGCGGCCAACGCGCACCCCCTGCGGCGCGAGGCGACCACGCGCCTGCGGCGCGAGGCCAACGCGCACCCCCTGTGGCGCGAGGCCAACGTGTGCCCACCACGCGCCTGCGGCGCGCGAGCGCACCCCGGCGCGGAGCGGCCCCGCCGGCGAGGCGACCGGTCAGGCGCTCAGCTGCCCCGGCAACGCAACCGCATGGACGATCGCCAGGCCCGAGACCGCCCGGGTGAGGGCCACATACAGGCGGCGCAGCCCCGTTCGTTCGTCCGGCTCGCCGTCGACCACGGCGGCCGGCTCGTCGAGGACCACGTAGTCGTACTCCAGGCCCTTGGCCAGCGATGCCGGGACCAGCGTGAGCCGGGTCTGTGCCGATGTCTCTTCGCCGGGGGCGAGGTGAGCCAGACCGTCCGCCCCCAGTGCCTCGGTCAGGGCCGGGATGCGGGCGTCCGCCGCGATCAGGCCGATCGAGCCCTCGTGGGTGAGCGCCTCGCGGCAGGCGGCCAGTACGGCCCGGTCCAGGTCGGACGGGGCTACCTGACGCACGTCCAGCGAGCCGGGCGACTCCCGGACGGACGTCGCCTCCGCCAGCCCCGGCGCGATGGAGGGCAGCAGCCGCGAGGCGTACGCGATGATCTCCCGCGGCACACGGAAGCCCGCTGTCAGCTGCTCGATCCGCGCATCCGCCTTACCGAGGTGGGCCAGCGCTTCCGGCCAACTGCCGGTCGCCCAGGGTGTGGTGCCCTGCGCCAGGTCGCCCAGCACCGTCGCCGAGCCGGTCGTACAGCGGCGGCCCACCGCGCGGTACTGCATGGGCGACAGGTCCTGCGCCTCGTCCAGGACCACATGGCCGAGCGAGGGCGTGCGCTCGACGAGATCCGCCGCCTCGTCGATCAGCACGGCGTCGGCGGCGGACCAGCGGGCCGATTTCACGCCGCGGGCCGGCTTCTGCCACAGGATCTGCTTCTGCTCGTCGGGAGTGAGGATGCCCTCGGCCTGCTCGGCCAGGAAGGCCGGGTCGGACAGCAGGCGCAGCACGAGCTTCGCCGGGTCCACCGGTGGCCATAGGGCCTTCACCACCGCCTTCACCGCCGGGTTGCGTGCCACCGCGTCCTGCACCCGGTCGTCCGGCGCCTCGCCCGCTGCCTCCATCCGTACGAGGACGGCGTGCGCGATGCGCTGCGGCAGGGCCTCGCGCGCGGCGCCGTAGCGGATGTCCCGGTCGAGCAACTCGCGGACGAGCTCTCCCAGTTCGTAGGCCGGGACCCGCCAGCGGCGTGAGCCGCGGACGACGACGCACGGCTCCGTCGGCATCGTCACGCCGGAGCGGGCGGCGCGCCGCAGCACCTGGGCCATCCGCGCGTCGCCCTTGATCCGGGCGGCGTCGGCCGTGTCCTCGCCGCGCACCGGGACATGGGCCACCAGGTCGTCGACCGTCGACTGCCTGACCTCCAACTCACCCAGCGCCGGGAGCACTTGCTCGATGTAGTGGAGGAAGGACCGGTTCGGGCCGATGACGAGCGTGCCGGTGCGCACCAGCCGCTCCCGGTGGGCGTACAGCAGATACGCCACCCGGTGCAGACCGACCGCCGTCTTGCCGGTGCCGGGCGCGCCCTGGACGCAGACGGTGCCGGCCAGATCGGCTCGTACGATCTCGTCCTGCTCGGGCTGGATCGTCGCGACGATGTCCCGCATCGGGCCGACGCGTGGCCGTTCGATCTCGGCCTGGAGCAGCTTGCCGGCGACGCCCTGCTCCGCCGAGCTGGGGGTCCCCCCAGGGGGAGGGTCCGTGAGGTGCTCATCCTCGTACGCGGTCAGCTCGCCGCCGGTGTAGCCGAAGCGGCGGCGCAGCCGGACGTCCATCGGGTCCTTCTTCGAGGCCCGGTAGAAGGGCTGGGAGACGGGGGCGCGCCAGTCGATGACCAGGGGGTCGCCGTCGGCGTCGTGGACGTGCCGCCGCCCGATATAGAACTGTTCACCCTCGCCGCCCTCCGCTTTGTCCGCCCCCGGGGAGTGCAGATAGTCGAGACGGCCGAAGAACAGCGGGGTGCTGGCGTGGTCGGCGAGCGCCTTGATGCGCTCGTCGATCTGGTGCTGCAGGACCTCGGCGTTCACCCAGTTCGCGGTGACGTCGGAGATGTCGAGCGCTTCGACGTCGGCGCGCATGGCGCGCAGCGCGGCGCGGGACGCGGCGAGGTGGGCGCGCTCGCGCTGAAGGGGGTTGTCGTGGTCCTGGGCGTGCGCGGGCACGGCTCTGCCTCCGGGTGTGCGAGAACGAGTGAGAAATCGTCCGGTTTCCGTCCGGCCGATGGCTCTCCCCCGGCTGCCGGCGCACACGCCGGTATCACGGTTCGGGAGGCGGAAGGGGCCCCGGACCAGGTCCGAGAGACGGCGATTGTAGCCACCGGCTCGGGGCTCGGCGATCGAATTTCCCCCCGCGCACCCCTACTGACGGGCTAGGGCCGAGGACCGATGTGCGGCAAAAGCATGAATCGCATCATGGAAGGCATGAGCACCGCACCGATCTCTTCGGGGCTGCCCCACCCCGGCCGGGGCAGTACCGCCCTGTCCGCCGGTGCTACCCGGCACCGGCATCCGCTCGGCGATGCGCTGCGCGCGGTCCGGGTGTTCGCCGGAGCGGCGTTCAGCGTGGCCGTGTTCGGTGAATATGCCGAACGGGATTCTGACCACGGCTGGTGACGCACCCGGGTGACGTGTCGTATGGCGATTTACCTGCTGTCCGGGCAGGCTCCCCTTGGACTAGGGTCGCGGCCGGACAGGTGATCGGAGGGACGGGCGGGTGGCTGGTGCGACGTGTTCCGGCGCGACGGTCCGCCCGACATCGTCCCGTACCGCTGTCGCCGCCGCGCTGCTGCTGCTCGCGCTCTCCCTCGGCGCGCTCGCCGCGTTGGTCCTGCTGCAGCCGACGCCCATGGTCGACGCGGTCGTCTACCGCGCCGAGGGCTCGGCCGTCGTCGACGGCACCGACCTCTACGGTTTCCGGGTCACCGAATGGGACCTGCCCGCCACCTATCCGCCCTTCGCGGCGATCCTGTTCGTCCCCACGGCGCTGCTGCCCCTTCAGACGCTGAAGGCCGCCGTCATGGTGAGCAACGTCGCCTTCCTCGCGCTGCTGGTGCATCTCTCGCTGCGCTTCGCGAACGTGCCCCGGCAGCCGCGCCTGCGGCCCGCCGTCGTACTCGCCGCCACCGCCCTCGGCCTGTGGCTGGAACCCGTCTTTCAGACCCTCCTCTTCGGCCAGATCAACCTCGCCCTGGCCTGCCTGGTGCTCTGGGACCTCTCCCGCCCGGACGACGCCCTCGGCAAGGGCTTCGCGATCGGCGTCGCCGCGGGCATCAAGCTCACCCCCGCGATCTTCGCCGTGCATCTGCTGCTCACCGGCCGGGTGCGGGCCGGGCTCTCGGCGCTCGCGGGCCTCGCCTGCACGGTGCTGCTGGGTGCGCTTGTGCTGCCGCAGGCCAGTGTCGACTTCTGGACCCGGCGGCTGTACGAGACGGACCGGGTGGGGAAGGCCTGGATCATCGACAACCAGTCCCTTCAGGGCCTGGTCGCCCGGTTGCTGCACACCCCCGACCCCGGGCTGGTGTGGCAGGTCACGGCGGTCCTGGTCGCCGTCGCCGGACTGGCGCTGGCCCGGTATGCGGTGGTGCATCGCGGCCTGGAGAGCTGGGGCGTGCTGTGCACGGCCGTCACCGCGCTGCTCGTCTCGCCGATCAGCTGGTCCCATCACTGGGTGTGGTGCGTGCCGCTGCTGGCGGTGTGCGCGGCGGAGGCGGAGTCGGCGCGGCTGCGGCAGCTGACCTGGGACCGCTGGGCCCGCGCGGCGGTGTGGGCGCTGGCGGTTGCCTTCACAGCCCGCACCATGTGGCTCGTACCGCACGATGAGGACCTGGACCTGCACCTGCCGTGGTGGCACCAGCCCTTCGCCTCGCCCTACCCGCTGCTGGGCCTGGCCCTGCTGGGCGTGGCGGCCTGGCGGCTGCGGTACGGGCAGCCGACACCGGCCGGAACGCTCCCGGTGCCGGCGCCACGCTCCGACCACCGCCGGGGTGCGGGGCTCAGCACGCGCGCGTACTGAGCCCGGCTGCCGTCAGACCTCTTCGCCCGCCAGCAGGTCGCCAGCGTCCACGATCCGGTACGCGTACCCCTGCTCGGCGAGGAACCGCTGCCGGTGGGCGGCGAAGTCCTGGTCGATCGTGTCGCGCGCGACCACCGAGTAGAAGATCGCGGGGTGGCCGTCCGCCTTCGGGCGCAGGACGCGGCCCAGGCGCTGCGCCTCCTCCTGGCGGGAGCCGAAGGTGCCCGACACCTGGATCGCCACCGTCGCCTCCGGCAGGTCGACCGAGAAGTTCGCGACCTTGGACACGACGAGGACGCTGATCTCGCCCTGCCGGAAGGCCTCGAAGAGCTTCTCCCGCTGGGCGTTGGTGGTCTCGCCCTTGATGACGGGCGCGCCGAGGTGCTCGCCGAGCTCGTCGAGCTGGTCGATGTACTGGCCGATCACCAGGGTCTGCTGCCCGCGGTGCCGCTCGACCAGCGCCTCGGTGACCCGGCGCTTGGTGTCGGTCGTCGCGCAGTAGCGGTACTTCTCGTCCGTCTCGGCGGTCGCGTACGCCAGCCGCTCGGAGTCGGTCAGATTCACCCGAACCTCGATGCAGTCCGCGGGCGCGATATAGCCCTGCGCCTCGATCTCCTTCCACGGGGCGTCGAAGCGCTTGGGGCCGATCAGCGAGAAGACGTCCGACTCGCGGCCGTCCTCCCGGACCAGCGTGGCCGTCAGGCCCAGGCGGCGGCGGGCCTGCAGATCGGCCGTGAACTTGAAGACCGGCGCGGGCAGCAGATGCACCTCGTCGTAGATGATCAGGCCCCAGTCCCGGGAGTCGAACAGCTCCAGGTGCGGATAGATGCCCTTCCGCTTGGTGGTCAGGACCTGGTACGTGGCGATGGTGACCGGCCGGATCTCCTTGCGGGCGCCGCTGTACTCGCCGATCTCGTCCTCGGTGAGCGAGGTGCGCCGCACCAGCTCGTGCTTCCACTGGCGGGCCGAGACGGTGTTGGTGACCAGGATGAGCGTGGTCGACTTGGCGGTCGCCATCGCGCCCGCCCCCACCAGCGTCTTGCCCGCGCCGCACGGCAGGACCACCACGCCGGAGCCGCCGTGCCAGAAGCCATCCACGGCGTGCTTCTGGTACGGGCGCAGCGCCCAGCCGTCCTCGTGCAGCTCGATCGGGTGGGCCTCCCCGTCGACGTACCCCGCGAAGTCCTCGGCCGGCCAGCCCAGCTTGAGCAGCACCTGCTTGATCTGACCGCGCTCGGAGGGGTGCACGACGACCGTGTCGGGGTCGATACGGGCGCCGACCAGCGGCTGGATCTTCTTGGAGTGCAGGACCTCCTGGAGCACCGGGCGGTCGGTGGTCTCCAGGACCAGGCCGTGGGTCGGGTGCTTGACCAGGCGCAGCCGCCCGTAGCGGGCCATCGTCTCGGCGATGTCGATGAGCAGGGCGTGCGGCACGGGGTAGCGGGAGAACTGGACCAGTGCGTCGACGACCTGCTCGGCGTCGTGTCCGGCGGCGCGGGCGTTCCACAGCCCCAGCGGGGTCACCCGGTAGGTGTGGATGTGCTCGGGTGCACGCTCCAGCTCGGCGAAGGGCGCGATGGCGCGGCGGCACGCGTCCGCCTGCTCGTGGTCGACTTCCAGGAGCAGCGTCTTGTCGCTCTGCACGATGAGGGGTCCGGTCACGTGCGTCCCTTTCTGCACGGCTGCACGGTGTGGGCGGCCAAACGTCCAGTGTGCCGCATCGGCGCGGCTGCCTGAGGCCCCGGCGGAGCTACGGAGCCTGCTGGGGTATGACGCAGCGGTTCTTCGGGGCCTCGCCCCGGGGCCAGGCCACGCCCTCGAGGGTGAGCCTCTCGGAGGCCGGGTCCCAGCGGACGACGGAGAGCGGCTTGTCGTAGGGGTTGCCGGCGTTGGTGAGGCAGATCCAGCCGCTGGCCCCGATGACCCGGTGGGCGGCGTTCAGCTTGGGCAGGTCGCGCGCTATCCGGTCAGCCGTCGGGATGTCCGCCCCGCTGTTGGCCACCGACCTGGCCAGGGCCTCGGCGGCGGTCAGGATGACGTCGTGGGTGATGATCGTCCGGCCGTCCGTGAGATCCGTCGGACCGATGTCCCCGGCCTCCGGGCGGGCGGCGTCCGCCTTCAGCCGGTCCATCGCCTCCTTGGGCTCGGCGAGATGGCGTGGCCACTCCGCGCGCTTCGGCGGCTGACCGTGGCGGGTGTTCCGCTGCTCCCATTTCTTGATCTCGGCGTCCCACATGCCGGGGTGCGCGGGTGCGGCGTAGCGCACGGCTACGGAGGGCCTTCCGGCGCCCGCGTCGCCGCGCAGCAGACCGCGTTCGGAAGCGCTCAGCCGCTGGTTGAGCGTCGTCGCGTCGGATCCGGTGATCACCGTGTACGACTTCTTCTTGCTGCAGTAGGTTCCGGCGAGCTTGTTGACGAACAGCCGCAGATGGAATGCCCGTCCGGCGAAGTAGACGACGCGGGCGTTGGACTCGCAGATGTTCTGCGCGAAGTCCTCGAATTCGTTCGCGGTGTGTCCCGCCGACTCCAGCCCGGGCGACTCGAACGTCATGTCCTGGACCCCGGCGCTCACCTCGCCCTTGCCTAGCTTCCGGCTCCTGGCCTCGGTGAACGCGTCCCAGAGCGACCTGTCGTAGTCGTCGTTCGGACGGGTGTCGGCGACCAGCGCGGTCTCGGCGCCGACGAGGTCCGGGTCGAAACTGATCAGTGCGTCGGCCTGGTCCCGGGCGGTGGAGACCACCCGCGCCAGCCCGGGGAAGGGGTATGTGTCCCGGTCGCGGGCCTCGGGGTTGGCGAAGCCGCTGCCGGTGACCAGACCGCCGACGACCGGGATCCCCCGCTTTTTCGTCAGGTCGGCGATGGCGTCCCGTGCCTTCGACACGCTGAGATTGAAGCCCACGACCAGGCGCAGACCGGGTTCCTGGTCCATCAGCTGCTGCAGGGTGTGCTCCCACAGCCGGTAGTAGCGCCCCGGGTTGGCCAGCACCAGCCGGATCGGCGGGTTCGGAGCGTCAGCCGTGTTCGCCCGTGCCTGTGCCAGGTACGCCCCCTGCAGCTCGCTGAGGATCTGCCGCTGTACGGCGGGGTCACCCGACTCCATGGGGATCATCAGCGCAACGGTCGCGTGCTTCTTGTGCACGATCCGCTTGTTCTCCTCCGCGATACGGGAGAACACCTCCGGCATGCCGTCGACGTCCGGCATGAGCACCCCGGTGCCGTCCGAGACACCCACGCAGTCCTTGCCGTGCACCTCCAGACCCGCACCGCAGGATGGGGGAGAGCGGAAGCCCAGGTCCCACACGGCGTACCCGGCGGTGATGGCGGCTGCCACCAGCACCGAGACGGTCACCGGCCCCAGCCGGCCGGGCCTTCTGCCGGCCACCGGACCGTCGGCCGTGTGGTCAGGTGGCGCCTCGCCGCCCGGATCCTGGTCCGGCCGCAGCGTCACCTGCAGCAGCCTGCTGGGCAGCGGTACGTCCTCCCCGCGCCGCCACTGCTCCGCCGCTTCCTCCCGCGCCTGGAACCGCGCGGGCACCGCGTCCATCAGTCCGGCCGCCGGCACCGGTTCGCGCTCCCCCTTCGGGGGCGGGGCGGCACCCGGCTTGGAGGTGGTGATGACGACGGGGTGCACGCGCAAGCCGCGGGACTCGCCGTCGTATGCCGTGAGCAGAGCGTCCCGGATACCCCGCCGGGCGGGGTGCGTGTCCACATCGGCCAGCAGGATCATCGGCCTGCGCGCCCTGTTGAGCCGCCGGAACCCGCCGTAGTGGGCGTTGATGTCCGCCAGCAGCGCCTCGACCAGCAGCTGCCGTTTCTCCTCCGGGCTCTTGCCGTGCCAGAGGCGGAGCTCGGTGAAGACGTCCCTGTCGGTCCGCAGCCGCAGGCCGGCGAACCGCTTCCTGCGATACCACAGCACGGTTCGCCGGTGCGGGAAGCGGAAGGCGTTGATCAACCGGGTGAGGATTCCGACGAACCCGTTCAGCTGCTGCCCCACGTACTCGGCGGTCGCCACTTCCCCCGCCCGTATCCGCAGCTCCTGCAGGGTGTAGCGGCGCGCCTCGGCGATCGCCGGCTTGACCAGCCGCTGCAGCGCGTCGACCTGCATGGCCTCGGTGGCGCCCTCGTCCGGCTGCCAGACATACAGCGCGGTGCGGGCGGCCTCGAAGCGCGGGAAGACGATGGGCAGCCGGAAGGCCGGCCGCCCGTGGTAGCCGATGCCCTGGGCGATGGCCAGCAGCTCGGTGACGACCTGCTTTTCCTCGGTCCGCTCCGTCGGCACCTCGGCCGGATTGTTGACCGGCAGAATCCTCCGGTACCTCTCGTAGCACCGCGCGGGCCACGCCCTGCGTACGGTGTCGTCCGCGGCCTCGACCTGCAGGATCAGCGCTCCCGTCCGGTGCCTGAACCGGACCTTCCGCCGTCGGAGCCTGTCTCTGACCGTCAGCTGTGCCAGCACCGCGTCGAGCTGCTGCTCCACTGCACTCCCCGTCCCCGCTGTGTCCCCAGTGTCCCCGTCTGACGTTGAGCAGGTGGAGCACTATAGGAGCTCAACTGGTGGGTGTGAGAAGGGAATTGACAAGCCGATTTCCAACTGGCGGAAGCGCTCTGGGGCGAGGGCGGGGGCGGGGGCGAGGGATGCGCCGAGTCATGGCGGGGCCTTACTGGGGGTGCTGATCGTGCCAGGGCGACTCGTCGGCCAGCTCGGCGACGCCGGTGATCCGGTGCAGGGGATAGGTGCGGACCTCGTCGGCGGTGTGGTCGTACGCCGTAACGAAGCCGCCCTCGACGCGGACGGGCGCGATCACACGCTGGCTGGCCGCGCCGTCGGCGTTGACGTAGCCGATCCAGACCGCGCTGCCCGTGAGCGCCGCGGCCTGCATGGTGGCCAGGGTCTCGGCCGAGGAGGTGCGCGGCAGGCGGCCGCCTTCGGCCGGGGCGGGGGCAGTGGGCTCTTCGGCGGCTGCTTCGCCGGGCGGGCGGCGGGCCGCGGTGGCGGCGAGATCGCCCGCGCGGATGGCCTTGACCGCGGCGCCCAGCAGGGTGTCGTCGGGCATGGGCGGGCCGCCCGGCACCGGGGTGGGCGCTGTGCGCGGCGCGGTGCGGTACGCGGCGGCGCGGGTCACCAGCACATCGCCCTCAGCGGACTCGGCGGCGGGCGCGTACCCCATCTCGCGCAGCCGCTCCAGCAGCACGTCGGGGGCCGCCTCGGCGGCGAGCACGGTCGGGGCGAGTCGGCGCAGCCGCAGGCCGGACGAGCGGCGGTCGGCCAGGATCTCGGCGAGCAGCGCGTCGTCGTCGCAGCGGAGGTACGCGGAGGCCGCCCCGACGCGCAGCCGGCCGTGCCGGCGGGCCACGTCGTCGATCAGATAACTGAGGGGCTGCGGCACGGGCGTACGGGAGTGTTCCGCGAGGAAGGCGTGCAGGTCGGCCGCGGTCTGCCCGGCGTCGAGCGCGTGACGTACGGAGCCCGGAGTGAAGCGGTAGACGGTCGCCCCGCCCTTGGACTCCACCTCGGCCAGGACGCCGAGCATCTCGGCGAGCGGCCGCTCCAGCGGGCCGGGGGCCACGGCGGTCAGGTCGGCCTGGAGCAGTACATGGTCCAGCGGCTGCGGCAGCTTCGGGGCGAGCAGCGCGGCGGCCTGGGCGGCTGCCGCCGCGACCTCGGTGGCGGAAGGCGCCCGGGAGCGGCCTGAGGGCTCGGGTGCCGTCGCGCCGGCGCGTGCTGCCGGGCCGGCTTCGGGGGCGTGCGGGCCGAGGAGGGCGCGGCCGTGGGCGGAGAGGGCGCCGCGGCCCGTGACGCCGAGGAGTTCGGCCTCGGTGAGGGTCCACAGCGCGATCCGTGAGCGGAGGTCCTCGGCGAGCCCCCCGGAGGACGCGGGGGATGGGCCGCCCACGCGGCCGCCCGGGCCCCGTCCGGCGGCGCCGCGCGCCCTGCCCGCCGTGGTGGCTGCGCCCGCGCCATGCTCCCAACGCAGCCGGTCCAGCAGCGAGTCCGGGGTGGGGGAGGCGCCCTGCGGAAGGGAGGCGAGGAGTTCCAGCGTGCGGCGGCGGACCCCTGGGGCGGCGGAGCGGTCCAGGCCGTCGCCGAGAGCGGAGAGCGTACGGCCCTTGGCGTCCTGGCCGCCGACGAGCCCGGCCGTACGGGTCGCCGCCAGCCACGCCACGACCAGTGCGCCCCAGCGCTCCTCCGCGGGCAGCCGCAGCCACTCGTCGTACGCCGGTGTGGGCGCGTACCGCTCATCGGCCTCGCCGTCGGAGGCGAGCAGCCCGGCCGCGTAGGCGAGTTCGAGCCAGAAGGCGGCGGTGGGCTCGCCCGTATCCAGGGCGGCGGCCGTCCGCTTGAGGTCGCGGACGCTCAGGCCGCCCGCCCGCAGGACGGGCGGACCACCCTGGTTCCACTGCTGCAGCAACTCCTCGACCGTGGCGAGCGCGGTGAACGCCTGCCCGGCCGCCGTCGCATCCACCGTCTGCGCACTGTGCTCCGCCGCCACCGCCACGGCCGGCGGCAGCGGCTCCGGCACCCGGTGTGCCCGTCCCCCGCGCAAGTGCAGTGCCGCCTCGCGCGGCAGGACGACCCGGCCGGGCCCGCACGGCAGCAGCAGCCCGCGGTCGAGCAGCCAGCGCACGGGCGCGGACGGCTGCGCGGGTACCGTGCCGTACGGCGGGCCCCAGACGAGCCTGCCAAGCGTCTCGCGGGCCTCCTCCGGCGCCTGTGCGAGCAGCGCGGCCATCCGCTTCCGGTCGCGGAACAGAGCGGTGAGCGCTTCGACGGCCGTCACCGGGTCGTGGGTGGTCGGCAGCCCGGCGGTGGCGATGATCTCCTGGAGCCGGCCCGGCGACATTCCGGCGGTCGCTTCGGCGACGGTCGGGCCGAGTCCGGTGGGCGAGGGCGCGGA
Organism: Streptomyces sp. HSS9-12; assembly: GCF_054963655.1. Taxonomy (NCBI): domain Bacteria; kingdom Bacillati; phylum Actinomycetota; class Actinomycetes; order Kitasatosporales; family Streptomycetaceae; genus Streptomyces; species Streptomyces sp. HSS9-12. The sequence goes on from NZ_JBUEGC010000005.1 coordinate 73,724, forward strand.
CGCGGACGGGGCGAGCACTTCACGGGCCGTACGGACCAGGCGCAGACGGTCATCCCCGCCCCACACCAGCGCCTGCGCGCGGAGCTCGGCGACGGCGCGCGGCAGCTCCCGGGCGGTGTTTTCGGCAGTCGCATCGACGGTGTCGCCGGTCATCAGGGCGAGCAGCGCGTCGTACGGGCAGGGGTCGGGGGCGACGGCCAGCGCCTGAGCCGTCTGCAGCGCGAACCGGTCGAGCCGCTCCAGGGCCCGTACGACGGAGGCGCGGGTGCCGGCGCGGGTGGCCAGCTGGGTGAGGTCGCTGGGGACGGGGGTGAGCAGGTCGGGCCGGGCGCGGAGCAGCGCGGCGATGTCCTCGTCGGGGCGCGTGCGCAGCTCCTCGGCGAGCGTGCGTGGGGCCGGTGCGGCGGCGCTGCGGTCGCGACCGGGGCTGCGACGGGTGCCGCCGCCGTGGCGGGGCTGTGTCGGCACGCGATCCTCCCGGTTCCGCTCGGTGGCCATCCGCCCCACACTAGCCGCTCGGGCGGCAGGGGCAGGAGAGAGCTGCAGCGGTGACAGCGTGAGCGCTCGGCGGGCCCGCGCGCTCTGCCGGTGTCCTGCCCGGAGCTGGGGTCGCGTGTGGTAGCGGCCTGTCGGGGGTGGAGCCGGTACCGTCGGGCAGTGCCCGTCATGAAATGCGCGCGCCCGCAGGGGATTTGGTGGGGATCGAGAGCGACAAGCTCGTTTACGACTATCTGAGCCGGGTCGGCGACCTGGCTCAGCAGCGGCAGCTGCCCTCCGGCGACCGGATGCGCCTGGTCGCGCGGCTGCGAACGGAGATCGAGCAGCGGCGTACCGGGGCGGCGGACACGCCCGCCGCCGTGCAGCGGATCCTCCGCAGGCTGGGGACGCCCGCGGAGGTGGTGGACGCGGCCGGTACCGGGGAGCAGGCGGCGCCCGCGCCCGAGATTCCGGGACCCGCGCCCGAGAGGCCCGAACCATCGCGGCAGCCGCCCTCCCGTACCGCGCGCAAGGGCCTGCTCGGCGGAAAGGTGCCGGCCCCGCGCACGGAGGCCGGTCAGCTGCCCGCGCCGGAGGCCGAAGGCCCCGCCCCGGCCGTCCCGCTTCAGGGCCCGAAGCCCCCGCACCTCGCGGGCGAGAAGGAGCTCGGGCCGGCAGACGCCGCCCCCGACTGGTGGCGGATCGAGCCCGGCCCGTACGGCCCGGGGGACACCGTGCCCGGTTTCGTCGGCGGGATCGAGATCCCCGAGATACTCAAACCGCCGCCGCGCGAGCCCGGCCCCGTCGAGAGGACCGGCGACGAGCCGGAAGTGACAGAAGGCGAGCAGGGCGCGGAACAGCGGCCCAGCCTGCTGCGCCGGATGCTCGCCCGGCGCGCCCGTACGGCCGCTGCCGCCGACGCGGGTACGGCACGGCTCCCGCTCAACCCGTCACTGCTCCTGGCCGCCGCGCTGCTCGTCGCGGGCGCCGTCCTCGGCTCCCTCGTTCCGCTCGGCCTCGGCTGGCTGATCGCCTACGCCTCTCGGCGTCTCTCCCGTACCGAGGCCAAGTGGGCGGTGCTCGGCCTGCCCGGCGTGGTCGCCGCCGGCGCGATCGTCTGGCTGTGGGGGCGGGTCAACGAGCGCTGGGGCGACCCGATACCGCGTGGCCAGATGGCGGCGGCGCTCACCGACACCTGGCCGGTGGCGCTCCGGGCGGCAGCCGTCGCCTCGGCGCTCTACCTGGTGTGGCGAGCCCGCCGCCGTCCACCGGGCTGAAAGCGGCGGGCCGGCGGGACGGCACAATGGCGGGATGCTCACGCATCCTCTGACGGTCGGCTTCGACCTCGACATGACGCTGATCGACTCCCGGCCCGGCATCAAGGCGGCGTACGAAGCGCTGTCGGCCGAGACCGGCACGTACATCGACGCCGATCTCGCCATCACCCGGCTCGGACCGCCACTGGAGGATGAGCTGGCCCACTGGTTCCCGGAGGAGCAGGTTCCGGCCATCGGGGACCGCTACCGCGCGCTCTACCCCACGCACGCCATCGCCCCGACGCTCGCGATGCCGGGTGCCCGCGAGGCCGTCGACGCGGTGCGGCGGCTCGGCGGGCGCGCGATCGTCGTCACCGCCAAGCACGAGCCCAACGCCAAGCTCCACCTCACCCACCTCGGCATCGAGGCGGACGCCGTCATCGGCTGGCTGTGGGCGGAGGCCAAGGCGGAGGCGCTGCGCGAGCACGGCGCGGCGGTCTACGTCGGGGACCACACCGGGGACGTCCGCGGCGCGCGTACGGCCGGTGCGCTGTCCGTCGCGGTCCCCACCGGGCCGTGTGACGTAGACGAACTGCGTGCGGCGGGCGCCGACACGGTGCTCTCCGACCTCACCGTGTTCCCCGCCTGGCTCGAGGCTTACGTGACGGAGCGCGGCGGCTACTCCGCCGACTCGGCCTGACGCCTCTGTACGACGACCGAGCGCAGCACCCCGGCCGCGGCGATCACAAAACCGAGGCCCATCAGCATGCACACGAAGTACGCGGCCGGCGGCAGCGGATCCCCGCCGAGGAACAAAGGCGCCATCGTGGCAATGGTGGCCACCGCCCCGACGAGGAAGACGATCGCGCCGATCCGTACGAGCCGGTCCCCGGCCCCCGTGGCGGTCTGCTGGGTTTGTGAGTTCACTGGAACAGGGTAGGTCGGGTTCAGAAGCGGACTGGAACCACCCGGCGACGTCTTGTCACCAGGTACGGGACCGTTAGCCTTGGAGGTGGCGGGTCTGACGACCCGCTGTACTGCTATCCAGAGCTGTTGTGTTGGTTATTTCCCGACGAGTACGAGAACGAGGACGGTCGTGCCTACCGGCAAGGTCAAGTGGTTCAACAGCGAGAAGGGCTTCGGCTTCCTCTCCCGTGACGACGGCGGCGACGTCTTCGTGCACTCCTCCGTGCTTCCGGCCGGAGTGGACAGCCTCAAGCCGGGCCAGCGCGTCGAGTTCGGTGTGGTGGCAGGCAACCGCGGCGACCAGGCCCTGTCGGTGACCGTGCTCGAACCGGCCCCCTCCGTCGCCGCGGCGCAGCGCCGTAAGCCGGACGAGCTGGCGTCGATCGTCCAGGACCTGACCACGCTGCTGGAGAGCGTCTCTCAGCAGCTCGAGCGGGGCCGCTACCCCGACAAGGCCCACGGCCGCAAGATCGCGGGCATGCTGCGCGCGGTGGCCGACCAGCTGGACGTCTGACCGGCCCGAAGGGTCGGAAGGTCAGGCCGGCTCAGGCGGCATCAGGAGCGCGTCACGGCCGAGGGGCGGTACGAGCCCCTCGGCCGCGGCACGCGTGAGCAGCGCGTGCACCGCGGCGTAGCCGTCCTCGCCGAGGTCGGCGGTGAACTCGTTGACGTACAGCCCGATGTGCTGGTCGGCGACGTCCGAGTCCATCTCCTGGGCGTGCTCCAGGACGTATGGGCGTGAGGCCTCGGGGTTGTCCCAGGCCATACGTACGGAGGCACGGGCGGCTTCGGCGAGCTCGCGCAGCCGGGCGGCGCCCAGCGAGCGCTTCGCGATGATCGCCCCGAGCGGGATCGGCAGGCCCGTGGTCCGCTCCCAGTGCTCGCCCATGTCGGCGAGGCAGTGCAGGCCGTAGTCGCCGTAAGTGAAGCGGGCCTCGTGGATGACGAGCCCGGCGTCGGCCTTGCCGTCGCGCACGGCCGGCATGATCTCGTGGAACGGCAGCACCAGCACCTCCTCCACCCCGCCGGGCACCTCCGCCGCGGCCCACAGCCGGAACAGCAGATACGCGGTGGAGCGCTCGCTCGGCACGGCCACCGTCTTCCCGGCGAGGTCGGCGGGCTGCCCTGGGCGGCTGGTGAGCACCAGCGGTCCGCAGCCGCGGCCCAGTGCCCCGCCGCAGGGCAGCAGTGCGTACTGGTCGAGGAGCCACGGCAGGGCCGCGTACGACACCTTGAGTACGTCGAACTCGCCGCGCTCCGCCATGGCGTTGGTGATGTCGATGTCCGCGAAGGTGACGTCCAGCGCCGGCGCGCCCGGGACCAGGTCGTGTGCCCAGGCGTGGAAGACGAAGGTGTCGTTCGGGCACGGCGAGTAGGCGATCTTCAGCGGCTCAAGCGGTTCAAGGCCGTCGCTCATGAGATGGGCCCCTCCCAGTCGTCGAGTACGGGCACGAGTGCGGTGAAGGCGCCGGTGAGCGCGGCCAGTGCCTCGCCGATCCGCCAGGCGGCGCGGTCGCGCGGGCCCACGGCGTTGGAAACTGCCCGGATCTCCAGCACCGGCAGACCATGGACGGCGGCGGCCTCCGCGACACCGAATCCTTCCATGGCCTCGGCGGCCGCACGCGGGTGACGCCGGAGCAGCTCGGCTGCCCGCGCGGCGCTGCCGGTCATGGTGGAGACGGTGAGCACCGCCCCGCGGACGACTGTCGCCTGGGCTGTGGCGGCCGCGGCGTCGGCGAGGGCGCGGGAGAGGCCGGGGGGCGGCAGGTGCTCGCTCGTGCCGAAGCCCAGCGCGGTGACGGGCAGGAAGCCGTCGGGGGTCTCGGCACCCAGATCGCCGGCGACGATCGCGTCGGCGACCACCACTGCCCCGAGGGGCGCGATTCCGGTGAAGCCGCCGCCGATCCCGGCGGAGACGGCCAGGTCGTACGGCTTCCCGCGGAGCGCTGCGGCGGTCAGTGCGGCGGATGCACCGGCGGCGGCCCCAGCGGGCCCGACACCGCCGACCACCACATCGACGACCAGCCCGCTGGTGGGCACGGGACCGCCACCGGCCCGCGGTCCGGCACGGAGTGGCGCCGTGCCCGGCGAATCCCGGTCTTCGGCCGGCGCCGGGGCTGCGGCCGTGCAGCGGTGCAGGGTGGCGCCCGGCACGGCGAGTTCGGCGGTGGCAGGCAGGTGGCGGCGCAGCCCGGCGACCACGGTGTCGGACTCCGCCTGAACGGCGGTGACGACGAGCACACGCATCAGCCGGGCCCCCGCAGGTCGGAGACGACCGTCCGTCAGGACGACGCCCGCTTCAGGGTGAACTGCCACGCCCCCTTGGCCTGGCCCGTCTCACTGACCTCGATGATCGTGAGCTTCACCGTCTTGGGCACCGAGGCGCCGCCCATCGGGCTCTGCTGCGGCGCGAAGACCTGGTCGAAGTCGAAGCTCCGGTACTGCGCCTTGCTCGCCTCGGCCATCGTGCCCTGGCCGTTGACGACCATCGCCCAGCCGGTCTTGGCGATCTCCGGGTCGACACCGATGCGGACCCGCTCGCCGTCGTCCACCGTCAGGGTCTTCTCGGACTTCTTGCCGATGCAGCGCTTCAGCTCCGCGGAGGACAGCTTCTCGCCCTCGGTGTAGCAGGCGGCCTCGGTGGACACGGTGTCCGACCCCACCGTGACGGTCGCCCGGGGAGTCGGCTTCTCGCACGCGGCGAGGGCAAGGATCCCGAGGGCCACGGCGCCGGCGGCCACGGCGCGGCGAGTCGTGCTCCTGGACTGCATGGAAGTGCGGCTCGGCCGCTGGGCAACGGTCATGGGCGCAGGCTATCTGGCCGATTCCGTCAGGCCACGCGGGGGTGCGGCGTGCCGCGCCGGGCCGCCGTCAGCAGCCCCCGTACGGTCGCCGCCAGGCCGGCGCCGATCATCGCTGCCGCCACCGACATGCCGACCACGCCGTTCAGCGGCAGCGAGATACCGATCGCCCCGCCCACCACCCACGACATCTGCAGCACGGTCTCGGAGCGGGCGAACGCCGATGTCCGCACCTCCTCCGGCACGTCCCGCTGGATCAGCGCGTCCAGCGACAGCTTGGCCAGTGCCTGCGAGAGCCCGGCGACGCCGGCGACCACGGCCACCGCGAACGGGCTGAAGAAGAAGGCGGCCGTAAGGGTCGCCAGGAGCGCGAGACACAGCATCGTGACGATGATCACCTCTGGGGCGCGCGCCTTGAGCCACGCTCCCAGTGCGGTGCCGAGCGCATTGCCCGTACCGGCCGACACGGCGACGATCCCGAGCGATACGGCCGCGCTCTGCCCGCCCAGCGGATGCTCACGCAGCAGGAACGCGAGGAAGAAGATGAGGTAGCCGGACAGCGCGCGATGGACGGCGTTCGCCTCCAGCCCGTGCAGCACGGACGGCCCGACGGTGCGGAGGCCAGGCCGCCGCGGCCGGGTACGAGCCCGCGCCTGCCGGGCCCGTACGGTGGCGCTTCGCGACGCCCGGCCGAACCGCGGCACCCGCGTGGCCCCGGCCCCCATCACGCCGAGTTCGCCGACGTGCCCGGGGGTCCGCAGGCCGTGGGGTGAGGCGAAGCGGGCCTTCGCCTCACCCTTCGCCGAGTCGACCTTGTGCGGCAGCGTGAAGGACAGGAAGGCGCCGAAGCAGAACACGGCGAAGGCTCCGTACAGCGGCCAGGAGGGGCCGATGGCGTGCAGCCCGGCGCCGACCGGCGCCGCGGCACCCGTGGCCAGCAGCCCGCCCAGTGTCACCCGCGAGTTGGCCTTGACGAGCGAGATCCGCGGCGGGAGGAGGCGCGGTACGACCGCGGACCGTACGACCCCGTACGCCTTGGACGCGACCAGGACACCCAGCGCCTCCGGATACAGTTCCAGGCCGCCGGTCGTGACGGAGACCGACAGGGCCAGCGCGAGCAGCGCGCGCGTGAGCATCGCGCCTGCCATGGCGGCGCGGCGGCCGTGCGGGAAGTGGTCCAGGACCGGGCCGACGACCGGGGCGAGGAGCGTGAAGGGGGCCATGGTGACGGCCAGATAGAGCGCGACCCGGCCGCGGGCCTCGTCGGTCGGCACGGAGAAGAAGACGGTGGAGGCGAGCGCGACGGTGATCATCATGTCGCCCGCACCGTTCACGGAGTGCAGCTCGATGAGTTTGGCGAGACCGGACTCGCCCGCCCCGTGGGCGTGGGTGGCGCGGCGGATGCCGCGAGCAGTGGCCGTGAACGGCAAGTGCGCGGCGCGGCCCACCGCGCCGCCGACGCGGCGGAGTGGGCCTCTCGTGCCGTAGGAGCGGGCGGCTGCCACGCCGTCATACTGCCCCAACTCGTCCCTGACATGGTTTCGTACGCGCGGCCTGCCGAGAGGTACATGATGCGGGAATGCGGGAATGCGGGAAGCGATCGAGAAGAGCGTGCGGGGAGGGTGGGCCCGGCACCCCGGATGGGGGTAGCGTGCGTAGCGCGTCACCAGCGGTCGACCGTGGCCGCGCGCCTGTCCGCGATCCCGCAGAATGGTTGGTAGCAGGTGCGCCCGAGCCGAGGCATCCGATCGGGCGCGGACGTTGACGCGGCCCCACGGTCCGCTCCGCCCGTCGCCCCTCCGGTCACTGCCTTTCCGGTCGCTCGGCCGGTCGGCCGGCGCACGTGTGAGACGGGGTAGGAGAGAATCGATTCTTGTGAGCGCTGCGACGATGCGAAGCCGTACACCTGACCGCTTGTGTGCCGAGGCGGTCGATTTCGCCCACGCCGCGGCCGTGGAAGCCGCGGGTGAGGCCGCCGTCGGCGAGCACCTGGGAGTCGTCGCGGATGGTGACCGCGTAGTCACTCACTACTTCGCCTGCAAGGAGCCCGCTTACCGGGGCTGGCGCTGGGCGGTCACCGTCGCCCGCGCCGCCCGCGCCAAGGTCGTCACCCTCGACGAGACCGTGCTGGTGCCCGGGCCGGAGGCGATGCTCGCACCGGAGTGGGTGCCGTGGAGCGAGCGGCTGCGGCCGGGCGACCTGGGGCCGGGGGACCTGCTGCCCACGGAGGCCGAAGACCTGCGGCTGGAACCGGGGTTCTCCGGCGAGGACGTCCCGCCGCCGAACTCGGTGCTCTCCGAGGAGGCCAAGCTCTCGCACGACCTGGAGGAACTGGCCGAGGAGGAGGACGCGGACGTGTCCGCGGGTGCGCTCTCGGCACAGCCGGTGGTGCCGCCGCCCGCCACTGGCAGCATCGCGGCGGTCGCGCAGGAGCTGGGCATGGCCCGCGCCCGAGTCCTCTCGCGCTACGGGCTGCACTCGGCGGCCGACCGCTGGGACGAGGCGTTCGGCGCGAAGACGCCGATGGCGCAGGCCGCTCCGGCGACCTGCGCGACCTGTGGATTCCTGGTGCCGCTGGCGGGCTCGCTGCGGCAGGCGTTCGGGGTCTGCGCGAACGAGTTCTCCCCGGCGGACGGCCGGGTCGTCTCCCTGTCGTTCGGCTGCGGCGCCCACTCGGAGGCCGCGGTCATGCCGAAGACGCCCCGCCCGGCGCCGCCGGTGGTCGACGAGATGAAGGTCGACCCGCTGCCGCTGCGTCCGGACCGGACGGGTGGCTCGGTGGCGGACACGGGTCCGGAAGAGGAACTGGGTCACTCCTGAGCTCGCCGGTCGGGCCACTGCGGCTGACCTCGCCGGTGGGCCGCTGCCGCGCGGGGACGCCGGCCGGGCCCGCCCGCCGGGCGGGCCAGGTCCGCCGCCACCACGGATTTTCTGCTCACAGCCGTGGGGACCGCGCGCGCCGCGCGGGCCCTGCGTTGATCCGGGCGGGCCGGGGCTTGCGACGTGCTGTCCCGTGTCCACTGGGCAGCGGTGGGTTGTGGGCCACTGGGGTCTCGGAGCCGCTGCCGCCGTGGCGGGGCGAGAGGAGTTGGTCTCGCGACAGCGGTCGCCCGCCCACGGCGTCGAGGGCGACGGGGTCGGAGGGCTGGGGGTCCTGGACGTAAGAGTGTGTCCAGGGCCGCCAGGCCCGAGGGCGAGGACCTCCACCCCGGAGGCCCCGGCGCCCGACCCACGGTGCACCCGCTGCGCACCACGGCCGAGGCCGTGTGTGCAGCGCGGGGTGGCGGCCCCGCTCCCGCCGGCTGCCGCGCGGTGAACCAGTCCGGCCGTCGCAGGCGGCGTCCGAGAGCCCGTTCACATGGTGTTTCCGCAGGTGGCGCGGGCGTGCCTCACCCAGCTCCCGCGTGTCCGCCCGGCAGGAGGCCCGCCGGGCGAGCCGCAGGCCGGGCGGCCGGACCGGCATGTGCTGGGGTGACTCAGCCGGGTACGCGTCGCAAGCGGTACGTTCAGCCCTGACAGAAGTGGCGTGGGAGGAGACGACACGTGAGCGGCACGGCGATGGTGCGGGCGACGGCCGACGGGGCGGACCCGTTCGGGACGGCGCGGCTGCGGCGCGGCGTGCTCGACGCGTGGGCCGCGTCGCCCGCCCGCTTCCGCGAGGACGCCAACGCGGAGGAGGACCTCGCCCTCGGCGGCTACCGCGACCGGCTCGTGGTCGAGCTGGCCCAGAACGCCGCCGACGCGGCCGCCCGCTCCGGTGTCGCCGGCCGGCTCCGGCTGACCCTCCACCCTGCCGAGGACGGCGGCCCCGGCGTCCTCGTCGCGTCGAACACCGGCGCCCCGCTGGACGCCGTCGGCGTCGAATCGCTGTCCACCCTCCGTGCCTCCGCCAAGCGCGACGAGGACGCCGGGGCCGCCGTCGGCCGCTTCGGCGTCGGCTTCGCCGCCGTGCTGGCCGTCAGCGACGAGCCCGCTCTCGTCGGCCGCACCGGCGGCGTCCGCTGGTCCCTGGCCGAGGCCCGCGACCTCGCGGTGACCGCGGCCGAGAAGAGCCCCGGCCTCGCCGACGAACTGCGCCGCCGCGACGGCCATGTACCGCTGCTGCGGCTCCCGCTGCCCGCGCAGGGCTCCGCCCCCGTCGGCTACGACACCGCCGTCGTCCTCCCGCTGCGCGACGGCGCGGCCGCCGACCTCGCCATCCGCCTGCTGGACGGCATCGACGACGCGCTGCTGCTCACCCTCCCCGGCCTGGCCGAGGTGGTCGTGGAGACCCCGGAGGGCGTACGGACCCTGACGCGCCGTCAGGACGGCCCGTACGTCGTGATCGACGACAGCGCGCTGGGAACGACGCGCTGGCGCATCGCCACCGCCGGCGGACAGCTGGACGCGGCGCTGCTCGCCGACCGCCCCGTGGAGGAGCGGCTGCGCCCGTGGTGGTCGGTGACCTGGGCCGTACCCGCGAGAGAGTCGGACGGCGCGCCCAAGCGGCCCGCCATCGCCCCCGTCGTCCATGCACCCACCCCCACCGACGAACCGCTCGACCTGCCCGCGCTGCTGATCGCCTCCCTCCCGCTGGAGCCGACCCGCCGGCACGCGGCGCCCGGCCCCCTGACGGACTTCCTGGTCGAGCGCGCCGCGGAGACCTACGCGGCGCTCGTACGGGACTGGCGGCCCGTCGGCCTCGGCACGATCGACCTGGTGCCCGGCCCGCTGGGCAAGGGCGAGCTCGACGGCCGGCTGCGCACCAAGATCCTCGAGCTGCTGCCGCGCGTGCCGTTCCTCCCCACTGCGGCATCACTCGCCGCGGGCGCCGAAGGCGGCCTCGGCCCCGCCGGGGAGCCCGCCGACTGGGAGGCGGCCGCGGATGCGGCCGGCGGCCCGGGCGGCCGAGCCTCCGGCGCGCCGCCCTGGGGCGGGGCCTCGCATGCCGGGTCCGGGGCAGGCGGGCCGGTGGCCGCCACGTCCGGCGACGAGGCGTGGGATACGGCACCGGCGCCCAGCGGCCCCGCGGGCGAACCGCACGCACTGCGGCCCATCGACGCCGAACTGATTGAAGGCGCCGGGGCCGAGACCGTCCGCGTGCTGGCCGAACTGTTCCGCGGCCTGCTGCCCGCAGGGCTCGAACGCCGCGGCGAGCTGCGTGCTCTCGGCGTCACGCGCGTACCGCTCGGCGAGGCCATCGACCGGCTCGCGGGCGTCGAGCGCGCCCCCTCCTGGTGGCGGCAGCTGTACGAGAGCCTCGCCGGCACGGACCCCGACCGGCTCGGCGGGCTGCCCGTGCCGCTCGCCGGGGATGGTGGTTCCGGGGGAGCCCGTATGACCATCGGCCCCCGGCAGGTCCTGCTGCCGCTGCCGGGTGCGGAGGAGTCGGCACCCGCCGCCGCCACTCTCTCCCGCCTGGGCCTGAAGATCGCCCACCCGGACGCCGCCCACCCCCTGCTCGAGAAGCTCGGCGCGACGCCCGCCACCCCCCGCGCCATTCTGACCACCCCTCAGGTACGAGCGGCCGTTGCCAACTCCCTCGACAGCGAGGAGATCTGGTACGACGACGTCGGGGAGGATGCCGGTCTCGACGCGGAGGAACTCGCCGAAGCCGTCCTCGGGCTGGTACGGGACGCCCGGCTCGAGCCGGGCGACGAGCCGTGGCTCGCCGCCCTCGCCCTGCCCGACGACGAAGGCGAACTCGCCCCGGCCGGCGAACTCGTCCTGCCGGGCAGCCCGTTCGAGCAGGTGATCCGCGAGGGCGAGCTGGCCGCCTGCGACCCCGAACTCGCCGAGCGCTGGGGCGAGCTGCCCCTCACTGCCGTCGGCGTGCAGGCGAACTTCGCGCTCGTACGGGCCGCCGACGTCGTCCTGGACCCGGACGAACTCGATCCGCGCGACGGGGACTTCGCCGAGCCCGACGACGTCGGGCTGCTGGACTCCGTGGACGTGTGGTGCGAGGACGTGCTCGACCAGCTGCCCGAGACCCCGGTGCCGCCGGTCGCCACGGAGATCGTCGGCGTCCGCGACCTCGACCTCGTCGACGACGACGCCTGGCCGCAGGCCCTCGCGCTGCTCGCCCAGCCGCCGCTGCGGGACGCGCTGACCTCGCGGGTACGCGTACTGCTGCCCGACGGCACGACGCAGACCGTCCGCCCGTACACCGCCTGGTGGCTGCGCGGCCACCCGGTGCTCGACGGGCGCCGGCCGGCCGGGCTGCGGGCCGCGGGCGGCGATCCGCTGCTCGCCGGGCTGTACGACGCCGCCGACGCCTCCGGCTTCCACGACGAGCAGGTGCTGCGGGCGCTGGGAGTCCGTACCTCCGTCGCGGCGCTGCTCGACGAGCCGGGCGGGGCCGCGGAGCTGCTGGCCCGGCTCACCGATCCGGAGCGGCCGGTGACGGCGGCTCAGCTGCACGGCCTCTACGGGGCGCTGGCAGAGCTGGACCCCGAGCAGGTGACCCTGCCGGACGAGCTGCGGGCGGTCGTGGACGGGCAGGTGCGGGTCGTGGACGCGGCTGAAGCGCTGGTCGCCGACGTGCCCGATCTGCTGCCGCTGGCCACGGGCCGGGCCCTGCTGCCCGTACAGCCCGGGAAGGCGGCTGACCTGGCCGAGCTGCTGCAAGTGCGGCGGCTCGGCGAGGTGTACCAGGGGCGGGTGGAGTCCGCGGACGGCGAGACCCGCGAGGTTCCGGAGGCGGTACGAACACTGCTCGGCCCGAACACGCCGACGATGTACGTCGAGTACGAGGATCTGCGCGTCGACGGCGTTGAGGTGGACTGGCGCCGGACGCCGGACGGGGTGCTGCACGCGGCGACCCTGGAGGGCGTCGCGGCGGGCCTGGCGTGGGCGGCGGGTGCGTGGCCGCGGCGCTTCGAAGTGGCGGCGCTGCTGGAGGACCTGTCCCGCACGGAGGAACTGGCCGAGGCCCGCTGGTTCGACTAGTGCCTCGCCGGCCGGGCCGCTCCGCTCCGTTGTCGGCGCGCCGCAGGCGCGTGGGCGCGCGTTGGCCTCGCCCCGCGGCCCGGTGGGTGGGTGCCGGGGGCCGGGGCCTCCGGGGTGGGGGTTCTGGACTGCGCATTCTCGGGCCTGGCGGCCCTGAATCCGCCTTTACGTCCAGGACCCCACCCGCCCCTGGCCTTCGGCATGGGGAACCCCAACGACACCCGGCCCCCTCCCGTCCCGTCGGCGGCTGCGGGGTATGCCTTGACGTCCAGGACCCCCACGCGCCCCTGGCCTTCGGCTGGGGGAGTGGCGGTCAGACGGTGCTGCCCGGCTCGGGCTTCACCGCGGCAGCTTCGGCTACGGCCTCGCGCTTGAGGGCGGCGTCCCGCCGGCGGACGTACCAGATGCCGATGAGGCCGAGTCCGCCCCCGGTCAGGCAGGTCCACAGCCACCAGAGGTGGCCGTGGGCGTCGAACCAGCCGTAGAAGGGCAGCTGGAGAAGGAAGAGGGCGAACCACACGATGGTGCCGCCGGTGATGGTGGCGACGACATTGCCCTCGAGGGGCTCCGGTGCTTCGTGTGTGGGGGTCCACTTACCCATCGTCCCCGGCCTTTCCCTCGATCCCCGTCCCCGACAGCTTAGGCGCCCCGCCCCCTCGGCTTTCGATACGGGTTGGTCGGAGCCTGCTCCACGCGTCGTCCCTGGCGCCGTCACCGCAACCCGCTCCCATGGCCTCCCCTGCGCGCCAGCCGGAAGCCCGCCGCGCCCTATCCCCTCCGGCGCCCGTTGCGGCGGTGCAAGCGTCGGGCGCCCGCAGGAGGACGGCGCGAAGGGCGCTTTGGGCACTTCCCCAGCTACCGCTGGGGTACCCCCACCCGGGCCGCCAGGCCCAGGGGGGACTGCTGGGGGTGCCCCCAGGAGGTGCCCCAAGGGCCGCCAGGCCCGAGAATGCGCAGTCCAGAACCTCCACCCCCGAGGCCCCCGGGCCCCCGGCACCCACCACCACGCCGCGCAGGCGCGACCCGCCGCGTCCAGACTCAGAAGCCCTGCCCCCGGGTGGCTCTGGTGGCGCGCAGCTTCGCCTCTTCCACGCCCCTCTTCCCGTACTGAAGTGGCCAGGTCGCCCTGGGCGCCGGCGAAGCGGGCCCCTGGCCGGTGGAGCCGGACGCCCTCCCGGCGACCGCCCGGCGCGGCCGGAAGCCCGCCGACCGCCAACCGGGGCGCGCCCGCCCCGCCCGGGGGCGGCGCTTGCGCGGAGCGGCCCCGGGCTGGGCGGACCGGTCTGCGTGCAGGGGGCTGGAAGCCCGCCGACCGCCAACCGGGGCGCGCCCGCCCCGCCCGGGGCGGCCCTTGCGCGGAGCGGCCCCGCGGCGAGCGGACGGTCTACGCGCGGAGATTGGTGATCTTTGGCTCATACATTCATACTGAATCGGTCTGGGTCTGACTGGATTCTTTCGTTTGAATATCCAATCCGACCCAGTAGTTCTGTTCGCTGCCGTGAGGCCACCCCGGCCTTCCCGGCTCCCCACGACTGAGGTCCAACGTTCATGCCCTCCTCGGCCACCGCTCCGGTCGACGCCAAGCAGCCGCCGTCATCGCCCATAAACGCGTTTGACCGGTTCTTCAAGATCTCCGAGCGGGGGTCCAGCATTCCCCGCGAGATCCGCGGAGGACTGGCCACGTTCTTTGCGATGGCCTACATCATCGTGCTGAACCCGATCATCCTCGGCTCCAGCGCGGACAAGTACGGCCACCACCTGGACACCGCCCAGCTGGTCACCGCCACCGCCCTGCTCGCCGGTCTGACGACCATCCTGATGGGCGTCATCGGCAATGTCCCGATCGCGCTCGCCGCCGGGCTGGGCATCAACGCCGTCGTATCGCTGCAGCTCGCGCCCAAGATGAGCTGGCCGGACGCGATGGGCATGGTGGTTCTGGCCGGTCTGGTGCTGATGATCCTCGTCGCCTCCGGGCTGCGGCAACGTGTGCTCGATGCGATCCCCGCTAGCCTGCGGCGCGCGATCGCCATCGGTATCGGCATGTTCATCGCGCTGATCGGTCTGGTCGACGCCGGCTTCGTCACCCGTAACCCGGACCAGGCCCACACCACCGTTCCGCTCGGCCTCGGCACCGGCGGCAGGCTCGAGACCTGGCCCGTGTTCGTGTTCGTGGTCGGCCTCGCCCTGACCTTCGTCCTGGTTATCCGCAAGACGCGGGGCGCGATCCTGATCGGCATCGTCGCGACGACCGGCCTTGCGATGATCATCGACGGGGCCGTGAAGATCCCCGGCGCGGCCTGGGGTCTGACCGTCCCGGAGCTGCCGACCAAGATCGTGTCCAGCCCGGACTTCGGTCTGATCGGCAAGGTCAGCCTCTTCGGGGGCTTCCACGAGGTCGGCTTCCTGACCGGCTGCCTTTTCGTCTTCACCGTGCTGCTGTCCGGTTTCTTCGACGCGATGGGGACCATCATCGGCGTCGGCGAGGAGGCGGGCCTGACCGACGAGCAGGGCCAGCTGCCGAACATGGGCAAGATCCTGATGGTCGACAGCGCGGCAGTCGCGGCCGGTGGCTTCGGCTCGGCGTCGGCGACCACGGCGTTCGTGGAGTCCACGGCCGGCGTCGGCGAGGGCGCCCGTACGGGTCTGGCGAACCTCGTGACCGGCGGGCTGTTCATGCTGGCCCTGATCTTCACCCCGCTGGCGACGGTCGTCCCCTCGCAGGCGGCCACTCCGGCACTGGTCGTCGTCGGCTTCCTGATCATGGCGTCCAACGTCACCGGCATCGACTGGAGCGACCCCACGCTGGCCGCCCCGGCGTTCCTGACCATGATCTCGATGCCGTTCACGTACAGCATCACCAATGGCATCGGCATCGGCGTGCTGTTCTTCATCCTGCTCCGTGCGGCGACGGGCCGGATCCGTACGGTGCCGTGGCTGCTGAACGTGGTCGGCGCGGCCTTCCTCGTGTACTTCCTGCTCGGCCCGATCGAGCAGGTGCTCGGGGTCAAGTGACCACTACGCGACCCCGTAAAACTTCTCCGTCTCGTCGACCGCTGCCTTGAAGCGCTCGTCGAAGTCGTCGCGAATGAGCGTCCGGACCACATAGTCCTGGACGCTCATTCCGCGTCTGGCGGCATGCTGCCGGATGCGGTCGAGAAGCTCACCATCTATCCGCAGGCTCAGCACTGTCGATCCCATGCCCCGTACGGTCCCCGGCGGCTGGGCCCGCGCGGGCCGCTTTCCGGACTTACCTCACTCGTACGGGTGATCTCACGTTTGCCCTGCCCACCCGACCCCGAATGGTCTTTAGGCAGGGTAATGAGATATCCTAAGAAACATGCCGGAACTGTCCGGCGGCGACGCTGCCGCCGTCAACGCCCTTCGGTCCGCCGTGATGCGCCTGTCGCGACGGCTCAAGCACCAGCGGGTCGACGAATCGCTCAGCCCCACCGAGATGGCCGTGCTCGGCACCCTCTCCCGGTGCGGCTCCGCAACCCCGGGTGAGCTGGCCCGCAAGGAGCACGTCCAGCCGCCGTCGATGACCCGCATCGTGGCCATGCTGGAAGCCAAGGGGCTGGTCCGGCTCGAGCCGCACCCCGAGGACCGCCGCCAGAAGGTGGTCACCCCCACCGAGCGGGCCGAGACCATGCTCGAGGAGAGCCGGCGCCGCCGTAATGCCTGGCTGGCCGAACTGGTGAGCGGGCTCGACGATGAAGAGTGGGCCGCACTGCGCGCCGCCGCCCCCGTCCTGGAGAAGCTCGCGCACATGTGAGAAACGGACGATAACGCCACGACAAGGAGGCGAACCCCTTTGAGTACGGGACCCGGAGCAGACTCCGCACCCGCACCGAACCCCGACGACGACACCACCGCACCCATACACACCGAGCCCCGGCGTGGCACATTCAGCTCGCTGCGGGTCCGTAACTACCGGCTGTTCGCGACCGGCCAGGTCGTCTCCAACACCGGCACCTGGATGCAGCGCATCGCCCAGGACTGGCTGGTGCTCAGCCTGACCGGCTCCTCCGCCGCCGTCGGTATCACCACCGCGCTGCAGTTTCTCCCCATGCTGCTCTTCGGGTTGTACGGCGGCGTGATCGCCGACCGCTTCCCGAAGCGGAAGCTCCTGCTGATCACCCAGTCCGCGATGGCCTTCACCGGCCTCGCCCTCGCCGCACTGACCCTCAGCGGAAGCGTCCAGGTCTGGCACGTGTATCTGATGGCCTTTCTGCTGGGCCTGTTCACGGTCGTGGACA
Organism: Streptomyces sp. HSS9-12; assembly: GCF_054963655.1. Taxonomy (NCBI): domain Bacteria; kingdom Bacillati; phylum Actinomycetota; class Actinomycetes; order Kitasatosporales; family Streptomycetaceae; genus Streptomyces; species Streptomyces sp. HSS9-12. The sequence goes on from NZ_JBUEGC010000005.1 coordinate 90,407, forward strand.
ACCCGGCCCGCCAGGCCTTCGTGACCGAGATGGTCGGGCCGAAGGACCTGCGCAACGCCGTCAGCCTCAACTCCGCCAACTTCCAGTCCGCCCGGCTCATCGGCCCGGCCGTCGCCGGTGTGCTGATCACGGCTGTCGGCAGCGGCTGGGCGTTCCTGTTCAACGGTCTGTCCTTCCTCGCCCCGATCATCGGCCTGCTGATGATGCGCCCGAGCGAGCTGCACCAGGTGGAGCGCGCACCGCGCAGCGCCGGCCAGCTGCGCGAGGGCCTGCGGTACGTCGCCGGGCGCCCCGACCTGCTCTGGCCGATCGTCCTCGTCGGCTTCATCGGCACCTTCGGCTTCAACTTCCCGATCTGGCTGACCGCCTTTGTCGACGACGTCTTCCACGCGGGCGCCGGCACCTACGGCCTGCTCAACACCCTGATGGCCGCCGGATCGCTGTCCGGCGCGCTGCTCGCCGCCCGCCGCGGCACCTCCCGGCTGCGGCTGCTGGTCGGCGCGGCGCTGGTCTTCGGTGTGCTGGAGATCGCGGCCGCCCTCTCGCCCGCCTTCTGGCTGTTCGCGGTGCTGCTGGTGCCGATCGGGATGTTCGGCCTCACGATCAACGTCACGGCCAACTCGAGCATCCAGCTCGCCACGGATCCGACGATGCGCGGGCGTGTGATGAGCCTGTTCATGATGGTCTTCGTGGGCGGTACGCCGCTGGGCGCACCGATCGTCGGCTGGGTCACCGACGCCTTCGGTGCCCGGGTCGGCTTCCTGGCCGGCGGCCTCATCGCGGCGGCCGCGGCGATCGGCGTCGGGCTGATGCTGGTCCGGGCGGGCGGCCTTCGGATCAAGATCGACCTGCGCCGTGGGCACCGGCATCTGTCGGTCGTCCCCCGTACCCCGGCCGAGCAGGAGCAGCTGGCGTCGGTGGGGTAACCGGGCCCTGGGCCGTTCCGGGGCCCGGCGCGTTTTCCGCCCGAGCCCCGTTCTTATCGCCGGTTTCCGATCTTTCGGTGCGGGACACTGACCGCATGAGACTCTTCGCCGCTGTGCTGCCTCCCGAGACAGCGCTCAACGAGCTGGCCGCCGAGGTCAAGGCGTTGCACCAGCTGTCGGGCGCGGACCGGCTGCGCTGGACCGGCCATGACGGCTGGCACTTCACCCTCGCCTTCTACGGCGAGGTGCCGGACGAGGTGGTCCCCGAGCTCCAGGAGCGGCTGGAGCGCGGGGCCCACCGCCACGAGCCGTACGACCTGCGGCTGGCAGGCGGCGGGCACTTCGGCGGCCGGGCGCTGTGGGTGGGAGCCGACGGCGCGGTGCGCGGGATGGAACGGCTGGCCGGCACAGCCGGCGCCGCCGGCCGCCGGACCGGCCTCGAGATGGAGGAGCACCGTCGCTACACCCCGCATCTGACGATCGCCCGCAACCGTACGACCGTGAATCTGCGCCCTTACGTCGCCGCGCTGGCGGACTTCGCGGGCAGCGAGTGGACCGCGGGGGAGCTGTGCCTGATACGCAGCAATCTGCCGACGCCGGGGGTGGCGGGCGAGCGGCCCAGGTACGAGACGCTGACGACCTGGCGACTGGGGGCGTGAAAGGCGGCTCCGACGCGCCCGGTTAACCTCGAAGGGTGGACGCGAAGACCAGGACCCGGATTGTGAGCGGCGCGCTCGTGCTGATGCTCATCGTTGTAGCAGTGGCTGCCGCGCTCGGCTGAGCCCGCCGCAACTGTGCCGGGGACGGTGCACTGGATGCACCGTCCCCGGCACAGTTTCCTGCCGGAAGGGCACTACCAGGCGAAGGCCTCCGGCGAGGGCCCCGGTCCCGGGAAGATCTCATCCAGCGCGGCCAGCAGCTCCTGCGACAGCTCCAGCTCGGATGCGCGCAGCGCCGAGTCCAGCTGACCGACGGTGCGCGGCCCCACGATCGGGCCGGTCACGCCGGGGCGGGTCAGCAGCCAGGCGAGCGCGACCTCGCCGGGCTCCAGCCCGTGCTTCTCCAACAGGTCCTCGTACGCCTGGACCTGCTCGCGCTGCCGGGTGTTCTGCAGGGCGTCCGCCGACCGTCCGGTCACGCTGCGGTCGCCGCCGCCCTCCTTCCCCCGGCTACCGCCGGGAGCTGCCCCCACCTTACGGATCGCGCCGCCGAGCAGCCCGCCGTGCAGCGGCGACCAGGGGATGATCCCGAGGCCGTACTCCTGTGCGGCCGGGATGACCTCCATCTCGGCGCGCCGCTCGGCGAGGTTGTACAGGCACTGCTCGCTGACCAGCCCGTAGGTGCCGCGGCGGCCGGCGGTCTCATTGGCCTGGGCGATGTTCCAGCCGGCGAAGTTGGACGAGCCCACGTACAGGATCTTGCCCTGCTGGATGAGGACGTCGATGGCCTGCCAGATCTCGTCCCAGGGGGTGTCCCGGTCGACGTGGTGGAACTGGTAGAGGTCGATGTAGTCGGTGCCGAGCCGCTTGAGGCTGGCATCGACGGCGCGGCGGATGTTGAGCGCGGAGAGCTTGTCCTGGTTGGGCCAGGGCTCACCTTCGGTGCCCATGTTCCCGTACACCTTGGTGGCGAGCACGACCTTCTCGCGGCGCCCGCCGCCCTGCGCGAGCCACGATCCGATGATCTTCTCGGTGCGGCCCTTGTTCTCGCCCCATCCGTAGACGTTGGCGGTGTCGAAGAAGTTGATGCCCGCGGCGAGCGCGGCGTCCATGATGGCGTGACTGTCGGCCTCGTCCGTCCGGGGGCCGAAGTTCATCGTTCCCAGGACCAGTCGGCTGACCTTGAGTCCGGTGCGTCCGAGCTGCGTGTACTCCATGGAGACTTAGCCAACGCCTTGGAGCGCGCTCGAAGCAAGGGATTGGGGCGCTGCCCGTAGGCACCGCCAGCCGGCCGGTTGGTCAGCGGGCTGCTGCGTCGCTCGGAAGCTCGTACGGTCCGCCCAGGCCCCACGCCTGGTGCATCGCGTCGGCGAAGGCCGCTGCCAGCCGGTGCTCGCCCGAGGCGTTCGGGTGCGTGCCGTCGTAGGTGTCGCGGTGGATGTCGTAGCCGGCCGGACGGGACGCCAGCAGCAGGGGCGACGCGGGAGTGTCGAGGTCGGCCACGGCCTTGGCGAGCAGTTCGTTGAAGCGCTCGCACTCCGCGGCGAACGGCGCGTCGGATTCGGCGCGGATATTGAGGATCACCGGCAGCAGCACCATCCGGATCCGCGGGTTGGCCTCGCGCGCCTCGGCGATGAAGCGACGGACGTTGGCCACGGTCTGCGCGGCGTCGGTGTAGAAGCCCAGGTCGATCAGCCCGAGCGAGATCAGCAGCAGATCGGGCTGGTGTTCCGCGACCGCCTCGCGGATCAGCGGCGCCATGTGCAGCCAGCCCTCGCCCCAGCCCGCGAGATGGCGGCGGGCGTCGGCCGGGAAGGCGGGGTCGGCGTAGTCATGGGAGGACGGCGCGCCGGTGCCGCTGTCGTACAGCCCGGACCGCGGGCCCACGATCGTGTACGGTCCGCCGGGCACCCGGCCCAGGTGCTGCCACAGCCGATAGCGCCAGGTGTGCTCACCGGCACTTCCGATCGTCATCGAGTCGCCGACGAGCGTGATCCGCATCCGCACATCATCGCCGATGACACGGGTGGACTACGACGTGACGCTCCGCACTCCGTTTGATGCCGCCGGCCTCGGTGACGGTGCCCGATGTGCCCAGCGCCGTACGGACTGGGATCCGCTCGAGCGGCCTTGCGTCAGTGGCTCCGGCATGCGATCGAATTCAGGCTCGGGAGGGCGCCTTGTCATATCCAGCAAAGGGCGGTCACTTCTGGTCTTCGTGGGACATCAACCGATGCCCTGGTGGAGGCTTGCTGACAGCAGCGAACTGTGGCGTGACGGAGTGATCCCATGAGATGGCGGTGGACGCCACGAGTGGTCAAGGCCGTACGGATCTGCGCCGTATTGGGCACGACCATATTCTTCTTCTCGCTCAGAGAATTGGACAGGATCGACAAGTGGGCCAGCGCTTTGGCTCTGTTCGTCGGCCTCATCGGCTTGCTTCCAAGCTTCGTGCATACTGAGCCTCAGGCGCCTGCCCAGGAATTCTCTGATCGCTTGAGCCAGGCCACCGAAGACCTGGCAGCGGCAGTGCGGGAGCAGTGGCGCGCCGAGGAGAGATTTCGCAGATTGCAGGATCCCTTTCCGCTGCCGGTTCGCTGGGTAGGAGCGGATCCGCTCATCGCAGACCAATGGGGACGTTTTCATTCTCGTTCGGGCTGACGTATGCCGACAGCGATTATCTTCACCGAGGAGATTTCGGGCGGGTTCTCCTGGTTGAGGGCGATTGGACCGTGCCGGCCGCCCCCGGCCGCTCGACCTGTCCTCTCAGGGGGGCACGACCGGGCACGGGACTTGAGAGCCCTCCCCGCGCAGGGACGGGGGACCACTGCCCGACGGTGTGAGGCCGGTCGGGCCTTCCGCGCGAGGAGGGCGGACCATGGAGTGCGGCTTATCCGGTGAGCTTCCTTCTGATCCAGTTCGACAGAGTGAAGGCCTCTTCGGCCCTGCAGCCGCCGAGCCACACCATGGGCGAATCGCCACCAGCGACCCCATCACCACGCAGGGACGGGAACTTCACTCCGATGAGCGACAGGCTCTCTCGCAGTTCCTTCGCCGCGTTCGCGGCGATCACCTCGCCGCTTTCCGCTTTGGTGCGGCTGTCTGCGGTGCCGGGCATTCTCGACTCCCCTGTGTTGTGAATGGCTCGTTCACTGCCTGCTGCACAGTCAACTACGGTGAGTCCAGGTGGACTTGCACAGTTCTTGCACACACGCACAGCGCACTGCACGCCGTCCTGCGACCATGGCTGTAAGGGAACCGCCTCAGGGAAGACTTGACCTATGACGACGAAGACCCCTGGACCCGGAAGGAACGTCGCCCTCCTGCGCAAGGCCCGCGACATGAGTCAGGAGAAGCTGGCCCGCAAGGCTGGTGTGTCTACGTCTCTGCTGAGCAAGATGGAAGTCGGAGACCGGGCACTCAGCCAGGGTGTAGCTGCCGCACTCGCCACGGCTATGGGCATCACCCTGGACGAGCTTCTCGGCAAAGCACCCGTACGGCCCGATGAAGAGGGACAGCTTCACGAGCTGGGCCAGGTCATCCGGCGTTTCGACCTCCCTGGCGAGCCTCCCGCTGCCCCGGAGACTCTGAGGTTCGAGCTGGCGGAAATCTTCAGGCTCCGTGGCGAGGCTGATCTACGCGGGGTGATGTACAAGCTCCCCGGGCTGCTCTCGAAAGCGCAGAACCATGCTCACGCCACCGGCCGACCTGAGGACTGGGGCGTGGTCGCCGACGTGTACAGCACGGTCTACTGGCTGGCTGCCCGGCACCGCTGGATGGTGCTCGCCGAGTTGGCCGTGATGAAGCAGGCCCGTGCCGCCGAGCGAGCGACTCCCTTGATGGCGGCGATCGCGGCCCGTGACGAAGCCGGGACCTTCCTCAACGGCGGAGACTTCCTCGGCGGCCTCGCCATCGTCGATCGGGCCATTGTGCAGGCCGAAGCGGACCTCGCAGGGCGCGACAAAGCGTTGGGCCTGGGCCTGCTCCATCTCCGGGGCCTGACCCTCGCCGGGCGCCTGAGGGACAAGGCGGAGGCCAAGCGGCACAAGAAGGCGGCTTGGAAAGCCGCAGAGCAGTTCGACGCCGATACGGACGACCACGGCATCCACTTCGGGCCCGAGAACACCGCCATTCACGCTGTCGCCACCGACGTGGACCTTGAGCAGAACAGGGAAGCACTCGGAACGGCGGAAGACCTCACTCGTCAGGGTCTGACACTTCCTGCGACTCGGATCGGTCCCCTGCACATGAATGTCGCCAGGGCCAAGCTGGCCCTGCATGACAGGGAAGGTGCCCTGGACTCCTTGGATGATGCTTGGGAAGCCGCCCCGCAGATGGCGAAGGTCCATCCGACCAGCCAGGAATTGCTTCGGGTGCTCACTTCCCTCCACAAGAGGAGCAATCCCAGGCTCACCAGGCTCACCAAGAAGGCCGGCATCAGCCTCTGATCCATTCACCCGGGCCCCTCTTCCGGGAGGGCCGTCACCGGCCGGGGATCAGGTACACGGCGGAGGGTCGTGACGCGGCTGGACTACGACGTGACGCTCCGCACTCCGACCGGTGGCAGGCTGGGGTCATGCGCTCGCTAGCTCACGGCCTCGGTGCCGCCGCCCTCGCTCTGCTCCCGGCCGCTGCCCCCGCACCACCGACGTCCGCCGGCGGCGGCTCCGCGCACTCCTTCACCATGACGGACCCGCGGATCAAGGAGTCCAGCGGGCTGGCCGCGAGCCATGCGCACCCCGGCATCTTCTGGACGCACAACGACAGCGACGACGGCCCGTACGTCTACGCCGTCGACAGCGGTACCGGGCGTACGGTCGCGACCGTCACCCTCGCAGGCGTAGAGCCGCGGGACATCGAGGCGATCTCGGTCGGCCCGGACGGCCAGGTCTACGTCGGCGACATCGGCGACAACCTCGGCGGCCGCTGGCCGGAGGTGTGGATCTACCGCTTCCCGGAGCCGGGGGAGCTGCGGGACACCACCGTCACCCCGGAGCGCTACACCGTCCGCTACGACGGCGGCCCGCGGAACGCCGAGTCGCTGATGGTCCATCCGAAGACCGGCCGGGTCTACATCGTCAGCAAGAACGAGAAGGGCGGCGCGCTGTACGAGGGCCCGGCGTCGCTGTCCAGCTCCGGGATCAACACCTTCCGGCGGATCGCCGACATCGACCTGTGGGCGACCGACGGCGCCTTCTCACCCGACGGCAGCAGGCTGGTGGTCCGCAGTTACTTCTCCGCCGCCATGTACCGCTGGCAGGACGGGAAGCCGCAGCGGATCGGCCAGCCGAACATGCCGGTGCAGCCGCAGGGCGAGTCGGTGACCTTCACTACCGACGGGCGGGCGCTGATGTACGGGACGGAGGGGGTGCGCGGCCAGGTGACGCGGGTGTCGCTGCCGCACGATCTGCTCCCGGACTCGGCGGCGAAGGAGGACCGGGAGCGGAACCGCCCGGCGCATGCGGGAGGCGCCGGTGACGAGTCCGTCTTCGGGCAGCACAACCTCTCCGTCGGTGTGCTGACGATTGCCGCGGCGGCCCTGCTCATCATGGGCGCCCGCAGGGCGCTCCGCCGCCGCTGACGGCCGAACAGCGCGTACCAGCGAGCGAGCCAGAAGGGCGCGCCGGTGTCGAAATCCCCCAGCGGTCGTCCTCCTGGGCCCTGACGGCCCGGGTGGGGATACCTCCAGGAGGAGCTGGGGAAGTGCCCCCAGGGGGAGCCCGGAGGCGAGCCGAGAGCGAAGACGCGGCCCCGGCATGCCGCCGGGGCCGCGCCCATCAGTCTGGGACCAGCGGCTTCAGCCGGTGGTGGGGGAGCGGAGTCACATACCTACAGATCCGTCAGAGGCGGTCGACGACGTAGTCGATGCAAGCGGTCAGCGCCTCGACGTCGGCCGGGTCGACGGCCGGGAACATCGCCACCCGCAGCTGGTTGCGGCCCAGCTTGCGGTACGGCTCGGTGTCCACGATGCCGTTCGCGCGCAGCGTCTTGGCGATGGCGGCGGCGTCGATGTCATCGTTGACGTCGATCGTGCCGACGACCTGCGAGCGCTTGCCCGGGTCGGTGACGAACGGGGTCGCGAACGAGGACTTCTCCGCCCAGCCGTACAGCCGCGCGGAGGAGTCCGCGGTGCGCTGCACGGCCCACTCCAGGCCGCCCTGCCCGTTGATCCAGTCCAGCTGGTCGGCCAGCAGGAAGAGCGTGGCCAGCGCCGGGGTGTTGTATGTCTGGTTCTTCCGCGAGTTGTCGATCGCGGTCGGCAGCGAGAAGAACTCGGGGATGTGCCGGCCCGAGGCGTGGACGCGGGCGGCGCGCTCCAGGGCGGCGGGGGAGAAGGCCGCCAGCCACAGGCCGCCGTCCGCCGCGAAGCACTTCTGCGGTGCGAAGTAGTAGACGTCCGTCTCGGTGATGTCGATGGGCAGGCCGCCGGCGCCCGAGGTGGCGTCCACCAGGACGAGCGCCCCCTCGTCGGCGCCCGCCACCCGCTTGATGGGCGCGGCGACACCGGTCGAGGTCTCGTTGTGCGTGAAGCCGTACACGTCCACGCCCGCCTCGGCCCGCGGCTCCGGGTGCGTACCGGGGTCGGAGGAGATCACCGTCGGCTCCTCCAGCCACGGCGCGAGCTTCGCGGCCTTGGCGAACTTCGACGAGAACTCGCCGAAGGACAGGTGCTGCGACTTGCGGGCGATCAGGCCGTGGGTCGCGATGTCCCAGAAGGCGGTGGAGCCGCCGTTGCCGAGGACCACCTCGTAGTCGTCGGGCAGGGCGAACAGTGCGCGGATACCGTCCCGGACCCGGCCGACCAGGTTCTTGACCGGGGCCTGGCGGTGGGAGGTGCCGAGCAGCGAGGTACCGGTGGCAGCCAGGGCGCTGAGCGCCTCCGTACGCACCTTGGACGGGCCCGAGCCGAATCGACCGTCGGCGGGCTTGATGTCAGCGGGAATCTGGATCTCAGCCACGGATGCAGCGTAATCCGTCCGGGCGGGGCATCCGGGTGCGGGTCCACCGGGTGAGACAGATGTCGCCGTCGGGTCCCGGGATACGCGGCGCCAGGGGTTGCGATGGGCCGCCGGGCAGTGGGCAGGCTATGCGCATGGCTGATCTTCGGGACGCACAGCGGGACACGCGGCCGGATGCCCCGGCGCTGGAGCGGGCGCTGCGGGCGGCCGTACGGGGCGAGGTCCGCACGGACTCGGCGAGCCGGGCGCTGATGACCATGGACGCGTCGAACTACCGGCGGGTTCCGGACGCGGTCGTCACCCCGCGCGACGCCGACGACGTGGCCGCCGCGCTCGCCGTGTGCCGCGAGCACGGTGTCCCGGTGGTGCCGCGCGGCGGCGGCACGTCCATCGCCGGGCAGGCCACCGGCGTCGGGGTCGTGCTGGACTTCACCCGGCACATGGACCGGATCGTCTCCGTGGACCCGCAGGCGCGGACGGCCGTAGTCCAGCCCGGTGTGATCCTCGATGATCTGCGCGCGGCGGCCGGCGCGCACGGGCTGACCTTCGGTCCCGACCCGTCCACGCACGCCCGCTGCACCCTCGGGGGCATGATCGGCAACAACTCCTGCGGCTCCCACTCGGTCGCCTGGGGAACCACCGCCGACAATGTGCACGAGCTCCAGGTGCTGACCTACGGCGGCGAGCGCGCCCGGCTCGGCCGTGGCAACCGCACGGAGGGCCTGCCGGAGCGGCTGCGGGAGGGCGCCGAGGCCCTGGTCGCCGGGCGGCTGGCCCTGCTGCGCACCGGGTTCCCCGATCTGCCGCGCCGGATCTCCGGTTACGCACTCGACCAGCTGCTGCCGGAGAAGGGCGCGGACTGGGCGCGGGCCTTCACCGGCAGCGAGGGCACGCTCGGCGTGCTCACCGAGGCGACCGTACGGCTCGTACCCGTCCCCGGTGCCCGGGTCCTCGCCGTCCTCGGCTATGCCGACGAGAGCGCCGCCGCAGATGCCGCGCACACGCTGCTCCCGTTCCGGCCGCTGACGGTCGAGGGCATGGCGACGGACCTGGTTCCGGGGGCCGCGGCGGCGCGGTTGCCGAGGGGCGGCGCCTGGCTGTTCGCCGAGGTCGGCGGGCAGAGCCCCAAGGAGGCGCGGGCGCGTGCCGAGGAGCTGTGCCGGGCCGCCGCCGACGGCACCACCGACCACGCCCTGGTCACCGACCCCGCAGGGCAGCGCGCCCTGTGGCGGCTGCGCGAGGACGCCTCGGGCACGGCGACGCGCCTGCCCGACGGCAGCGAGGCCTGGCCGGGCTGGGAGGACTGCGCGGTGCCGCCCGCCCGGCTGGGGGCGTATCTGCGCGACTTCCGCGGCCTGCTGGCGCAACACGGGCTGCGCGGGACGCCGTACGGGCACTTCGGCGACGGCTGCATCCACGTCCGGATCGACTTCGACCTGCTCAGCGACGCGGGCATCCGACGGTTCCGGGAGTTCTCCACCGACCTGGCCGACCTGGTGGTCGCCCACGGCGGCTCGCTGTCGGGGGAGCACGGAGACGGTCAGGCGCGGGCCGAGCTGCTGCCGCGGATGTACGGGGCGGAACTGGTCCGGGCTTTCGAGGAGTTCAAGGACCTGTGGGATCCGGCGGGCGGCCTGAACCCGGGGATGCTCGCCCGCCCGCACCGGCTGGACGAGAACCTGCGCTTCGCGGTGCTGCCGAAGCAGCCGGTGGATGTCGAGTTCGGCTACCCGCACGACGGCGGGGACTTCTCCGCCGCGGTGCGCAGGTGCGTCGGTGTCGCCAAGTGCCGTAATCCCACGGTCGGTACCGGCGTGATGTGCCCGTCGTACCGGGTGACCGGCGAGGAGCAGCACTCCACGCGCGGGCGGGCGCGGCTGCTGCACGAGATGCTGGCCGGGGAGGTCGTGACGGACGGCTGGCGCTCGGAGGAGGTGCGGGAGGCGCTCGACCTGTGCCTGTCGTGCAAGGGCTGCCGCAGCGACTGCCCGGTCGGGGTCGACATGGCCACGTACAAGGCCGAGTTCCTGCACCACCACTACGCGGGCCGGGTGCGGCCCGCCGCGCACTACGCGATGGGATGGCTGCCGGTCTGGCTGCGGGCCGCGGCCGCGGCCCGCCTGACGCCGCTGCTGGGCGCGGCCGTGCGGATCCGGCCGGCCGCCGCGGTCGCCAAGCGGCTGGCCGGGATCGCTCCGGAGCGGTCGATCCCGGCGCTCGCCACCGAGCCGTTCACCCGCGGCCGGAACCGTGCCTCCTGGCCCTCGGACATGGATGCCCGCGGCTCCGTCGTGCTGTGGCCGGACACCTTCACCAACTACCTCTCGCCGTCGGTCGGCCACTCGGCGGCAGCAGTCCTGAAGGCTGCCGGGCTGCGGGTCCTCCTGCCGCCGCGCCCGGTGTGCTGCGGTCTCACCTGGGTGTCGACCGGACAGCTGGACCGGGCCCGTACGGTCATGCGCCGCACCCTGGACGTCATGGCGCCGGCGCTCGAGGCCGGCCTGCCGGTCGTCGGGCTGGAACCGAGCTGTACGGCCACCCTGCGCACTGACCTGCCCGAGCTGCTGGGCGCGGCCGATCCGCGGGCGGAACGCCTCGCCGGTGCCGTCGTCACCTTCGCCCAGTCGCTGGACCAGTACGCGCCGGGCTGGCAACCGCCGCGCATCGAACGCCCGGTGGCCGGACAGACGCACTGCCACCAGCACGCGGTCCTCGGCGACGCGGCCGAACGCAAGCTGCGGGAGCGAGTGGGCCTCACGGGCGAGTTGAGCGGCGGCTGCTGTGGCCTGGCCGGTAACTTCGGCTTCGAGCACGGGCATTACGAGGTCTCCGTGGCCTGCGCGGAGGAGCAGCTGCTGCCGTCCGTACGGGCCGCGGCACAGGGCACGGAGGTGCTGGCGGACGGCTTCTCCTGCCGTACGCAGCTGGACCAGTTGGCGGGGCGGCGCGCACGTCATCTGGCCGAGGTCCTGGCCGAGGGGCTGACCGGCCGTACCTCCGACGGGCTGTGATGCCGGCTCGCGAAAGAAACTGCGGGTCGCGATAAACCTCGGCGGCGGATTCGACGTCTGAACGATTGGCGTGGGTTGCATTCCGTCAATTCCCAAACCATGCCTGCCGAAAATTCTTCGGAATTCTTTGACGTGATCTCGATATGACTTCTATCGTGGGCCAACGTCGCTACTGCGCAGGCAAGTTGGGTTGAACGGGTGCGCCCGATTACGCCTGTCGGAGTCTCATTTCCTACCAGAGGAGATCACCCCCCATGCGGCTTTCTCTCTCCCGGCGTCGCGTGCAGCGAATAGCTGCCGCCGGCCTTGCCTCGGGCGCGGCCGTCGCCCTGCTCGCGGCGGCCGCCCCGGCGGCCCAGGCCGGACAGGCGGCGCCGTCCGCCGACCGTTCGCGTCCGAGCGCCCGCATCATCGGCGGCGGCGACGTGTCGAGCGACGCGTACCCGTTCATGACCGCACTGCTCACCAAGGGGCCCGGCAGCGCGCTCAAGCGGCAGTTCTGCGGTGGCAGCCTGATCAGCCAGGACGTGGTCATGACCGCCGCTCACTGTGTCGTGGACACCGACCCGAAGGACATTCAGGTCGCCGTCGGCCGCACCGTGCTGTCCAACTCCCGGCAGGGCCAGGTGCGGAACGTCAGAAAGTCCTTCGGCGAGGGCGACCCCGGCGGCATTGTCGTCCACCCCCGCTATCTCAAGGGGCAGGACGCCTATGACGTGGCATTCCTCGAACTGGCCCGGCCGGTCACGGGCATTGCGCCCATCAAGCTCCCGACGCCGGGCACCGACGCGCTGATCCGGCCCGGCGCGAAGGCCACCGTCACCGGTTGGGGCAACACCGACACCGACATGCCGAACTTCCCCGACCGGCTGCGCGAGGTGAAGGTGCCGCTGCTCTCCCACGCCGAGTGCAAGGTGAGCTATGGCGAGTACAACTCCAAGGTCAACATCTGTGCGGGCGTCGAGGGCAAGGACTCCTGCCAGGGTGACAGCGGTGGCCCGATGTTCCGTACGGTGCCCGGCCGCCAGGAGCGCATCCAGATCGGCGTCGTCTCCTACGGCGACGGCTGCGCGGCGCAGGGTGCCCCGGGTGTGTACACCTCCACCAGCTCCGCGAAGCTGTGGAACACCCTGAGCGAGTCGCCGGAGGGCAAGAAGCTGAAGGCGAAGCTGGGCCGCTGACCGGCGGCCGGGCGGCTGACCGGCGGTTGCCGCTGACGTCCTGTGCGTGAGCCACCCGGCCCCGATTGGCTGGGTGGCTCACGCCGCTCGACGGGTGCATGGGCGCGCCTCACCGTCCTGCCGATCGCCTGCGGCGCATCGGCAGCACCAGCGCGACGAAGCCGCAGCCACTGCCTCAAGCATCGGTCCCCCAAGATTGGAGTTGCGATGATCGCTGGAACTCAAGCGCCGGGCGGGGGTTGTTCGGCGACGGGCTCCCGGCCGCCCATGTCCAGCCGGAACGGCGGATACTGGTCGGTCATCAGGGCCGCGTAGACGAGCACCCGCAGCGTCCAGCGGACAAGACCCATGAGGAAGTCGTACAGGGCCCGCGGATAGCTTCCCGTGACGGCCAGAATCACCACCGCGATCAGGGACAGCAGACTGATCAGCCCGAAGTGGTGGTGGTGCCCCCAGCCGGTGCCGACGAATATCGCGACGACCGCATAGTGCGGAATGGCCAGCAGCCACCACTTGACCAGGACCAGCAGCCGGGACAGCCGCTCGGGGTACTCGACATCGAGGTGGAACGGATAGTCGGGCACATCGCCGAGTGTGAACGGCGGGTACTTGTCGGTCCCGAGCACCGCGCGGCCGTAGTAGCTGACACGTGCGCTCCAGCGAATGACGCCGACGTTGAAGTCGAAGAGGGGCCGGGGATAGCGGGCGGTGATCAGGATGCTGAAGAACGCGACGATGCTGACGAGCAGGAACGCGATCCACAGGAAGAACAGAATGATGTAGTGCGGCAGGGCAAGGATCCACTTCACCAGCCACAGCCAGCGGGACAGCCGGGGATCCAGCGCCGCCTCGACGCGCAGCGGGTAGGTGGGAGCGGGATTCATCGCGGCCATCTCCTTCCGCGGAGCGGTCCGAGAAGACGCCGTGGGCACGCGGCGATCATCGTGGCCGGCGGGGTCGCCCGGCGATGCCCGACCACGAATCCAGGTTGGCACGCAGTGCCGAACCCCACCACTCAGCTCACGGCCGGCAGCCGGCCATCCCGCGACGCCGCAGCCCGCACCGACAGGCGTGCCCCGCCCAAGGTCAGACCGCCCGAACGAGCACGGTCTTCGGCAGCAGCTTCTCCAGATCGTCAACGTCCGATGTGAAGACGGTGACGTGTCCGGGCTGTTGGAGGGCGACGACCGCCAGCAGAGCATCGATGGCGTACTTGTGGCCGTGCAGACCCACGTCGGCCAGGAGCCTGCGGGCTCGACGGGCCTCTTCTTTTCCGATCTCCGCAACACGGATGCGGGAGATGACCCAGTCCCAGCGTCGCTCGGAGACCCGGCCGTCGTACGCCTCGACAAGAGTCAGAGGCGATGTAATCACACACCTTGGCGTGAAGCAGCCGCGGGCTCAAAAAATCATGCAAGCACGCTTGCTTGTTTCTTGCGGGGCTGCCACGCTGTCGGACGCCCGGCACGCTGACAGCTCGTCAACGCGCCGCGTTCTCGGCGCGAGCCACGCCCAGAGGGGAGCGACATGAGCGAGGTGCTGCGCATCGGCAATGCCTCCGGCTTCTACGGAGACCGCTTCGACGCCGTCCGCGAGATGCTCACCGGCGGGCCGCTGGATGTCCTCACCGGTGACTACCTCGCCGAGCTGACCATGCTCATCCTCGGCCGCGACCGCCTGAAGGACCCCAGCCGCGGCTACGCCAAGACCTTCCTGCGCCAGCTCGAAGACGGCCTCGGACTCGCCGCCGACCGGGGCGTGAAGATCGTCACCAATGCCGGCGGTCTCAACCCGGCCGGGCTCGCCGGCGCCGTACACGAACTCGCCGAGAAAGTCGGCGTGCCCGTACGCGTCGCCCACGTCGAGGGCGACGACCTGCTCCAGCCCGGATCCCCCCTGCCGGCGCGCGACAGCGTCCTCACCGCCAACGCCTACCTGGGCGGCGCGGGCATCGCCGAGTGTCTGCGCGCCGGTGCCGACGTCGTCATCACCGGCCGCGTCACCGACGCCGCGCTTGTCACCGGCCCCGCGGCCGCCCGCTTCGGCTGGGCAGCCGACGACTGGGACGCCCTTGCCGGCGCCGTCGTCGCCGGGCACGTCCTGGAGTGCGGCGCCCAGGCCACCGGCGGCAATTACGCCTTCTTCACCGAGCACGACGTACGCCACCCCGGCTTCCCCGTAGCCGAACTCCACCCCGACGGCAGCTCCGTCATCACCAAGCACCCCGGCACGGGGGGCGCCGTCACCGTCGGCACCGTCACCGCACAGCTGCTGTACGAGACGGCAGGCGCGCGCTACGCCGGGCCCGACGTCACGGCCCGGCTGGACTCCGTACGCCTGACCCAGGAGGGCCCCGACCGGGTACGGGTCGCCGGCGTCCGTGGGGAGGCCCCGCCTCCAACCCTCAAGGCCGGCCTGACCCGGCTCGGCGGCTGGCGCAACGAAGTCGTGTTCGTCCTCACCGGTCTCGACATCGAGGCCAAGGCGGCGCTCGTACGGGACCAGATGGAGGCCGCTCTGGCCCGCGGCAGGCGCCCGGCCGAGGTGCGGTGGACCCTGGCCCGTACCGACCGCGCCGACGCGCCCGTACAGGAAGAGGCCAGTGCGCTGCTCCGGCTCGTCGTCCGCGACCCCGACCCGGATCCCGTGGGCCGCGCGGTCAGCAGCGCGGCGGTCGAACTCGGCCTGGCCGGCTACCCCGGCTTCCATCTCACCGCCCCGCCCGAGAAGGGCGCGCCGTACGGGGTGTTCGAGGCGGTGTACGTGGACCCGGCGCGCGTCCCGCACACGGCCGTCCTGCCCGACGGGAGCCGCATCCCCGTTCCGGCCGCCCCGCGCACCCGCCCGCCGGCCGAGGTGGAGCCCCCGCCGCTGCCCGAGCCGCTGCCGCCCGGCCCCACTCGCCGCGCGCCGCTCGGCCTGGTCGCCGGGGCCCGCAGCGGCGACAAGGGAGGCAGCGCGAACGTCGGCGTCTGGGCGCGTACGGCCGAGGCATGGCGGTGGCTGGCGCATGACCTGACCGTCGGACGATTCCGCGAACTGCTGCCGGAGACCGCCGACCTGCCGGTCACCCGCCACGTCCTGCCGAACCTGCGCGCCCTCAACTTCACCGTCGAAGGGCTGCTCGGCGAGGGCGTCGCCTCGCAGGCCCGCTTCGACCCCCAGGCCAAAGCCGTCGGGGAGTGGCTGCGCTCCCGTCATCTGGAGATACCGGAGGTGCTGTTGTGACCGTGCTGGCGTCCGTCCTCGACACCGCGAGCCCCGAGTACGCCGCGAACCGGGGCGCGATGCTCGCCAAGCTGACCGAACTCGAGGCCGAGCACGCCAAGGCGATCGGCGGAGGCGGCGAGAAGTACGTGGCACGGCACCGGGAGCGCGGCAAGCTCCTCGCCCGCGAGCGCATCGAGCTGCTGCTCGACCCCGACACCCCGTTCCTGGAGCTGTCGCCGCTCGCCGCCTGGGGCAGCGACTACACCGTCGGCGCCTCGATCGTCACCGGTATCGGGGTGATCGAGGGCGTGGAGTGCCTGATCACCGCCAACGACCCGACGGTACGAGGCGGAGCCAGCAACCCCTGGACGCTGAAGAAGGCGCTGCGCGCGAACGAGATCGCCTACGCCAACCGCCTGCCCGTCGTAAGCCTCGTCGAATCGGGCGGCGCCGACCTGCCCGGCCAAAAGGAGATCTTCATCCCGGGCGGGGCCCTCTTCAAAGACCTCACCCGCCTCTCCGCGGCCGGAATTCCGACCATCGCCGTCGTCTTCGGCAACTCGACGGCGGGCGGAGCGTACGTACCGGGCATGTCCGACCACGTGATCATGGTCAAGGAGCGCTCCAAGGTCTTCCTCGGCGGCCCGCCGCTGGTCAAGATGGCCACCGGAGAGACCAGCGACGACGAGTCGCTCGGCGGCGCCGAGATGCACGCCCGTACCTCCGGGCTCGCCGACTACTTCGCGCTCGGCGAACCCGACGCGCTGCGCCAGGCCCGCCGCGTGGTCGCCCGCCTCAACTGGCGCAAGGCGCACCCCGATCCAGCCCCCGCCCAGCCGCCGGAGTACGACGAGGACGAGCTGCTGGGCATCGTTCCCGACGACCTCAAGGTGCCCTTCGATCCGCGCGAAGTGATCGCGAGGATCGCCGACGGCTCGGACTTCGACGAGTTCAAGCCGCTGTACGGCACCAGCCTGGCGACAGGCTGGGCGGCCATCCACGGCTACCCGGTCGGCATCCTCGCCAACGCCCAGGGCGTCCTGTTCAGCGCCGAGTCCCAGAAGGCCGCGCAGTTCATCCAGCTCGCCAACCAGCGCGACATCCCCCTGCTGTTCCTCCACAACACCACCGGCTACATGGTCGGCAAGGAGTACGAGCAGGGCGGCATCATCAAACACGGCGCGATGATGATCAACGCGGTCTCCAACTCCCGCGTTCCCCATCTCTCCGTCCTGCTGGGCGCGTCGTACGGCGCAGGGCACTACGGCATGTGCGGCCGCGCGTACGACCCCCGCTTCCTCTTCGCCTGGCCCAGCGCCAAGTCCGCGGTCATGGGCCCGCAGCAGCTCGCGGGCGTCCTGTCGATCGTGGCCCGCGCCGCGGCGGAGGCGAAGGGGCAGCCGTACGACGAGGAGGCGGACGCGGCGCTGCGCGCCATGGTCGAGCAGCAGATCGAGGCGGAGTCGCTGCCGATGTTCCTGTCGGGGCGGCTGTACGACGACGGGGTCATCGACCCGCGCGACACCCGCACCATCCTCGGCCTGTGCCTGTCGGCCGTCCACGGCGCGCCGATCCAGGGCGCGCGGGGCGGCTTCGGCGTCTTCCGGATGTGAGGGGATCACCCGTGATCGAGTCTGTCCTTGTCGCCAACCGCGGAGAGATCGCCCGCCGCGTCTTCCGTACCTGCCGCGAACTGGGCATCGCCACCGTGGCCGTCCACGCGGACGCCGATGCGGATGCCCTGCACGTACGGGAGTCGGACGCGGCCGTACGGCTCCCCGGCAACGCTCCGGCCGACACGTATCTGCGCGGCGACCTGATCATCAAGGCTGCCCTGGCTGCCGGCGCGGACGCCGTTCACCCCGGCTACGGCTTCCTCTCCGAGAACGCGGACTTCGCCCGTGCCGTCGGCGACGCCGGGCTGGTCTGGATCGGGCCGCCGCCGGAGGCTGTCGAGGTGATGGCGTCCAAGACGCGGGCCAAGGAGATCATGGCCGCGGCCGGGGTCCCGCTGCTGGCACCGGTGGACCCCGACCGGGCCACGGCCCGGGACCTGCCCCTGCTCGTGAAGGCGGCTGCGGGCGGCGGCGGACGCGGCATGCGGCTTGTGCGAGAACTGGCAGACCTGCCAGCCGAGTTGGCCGTTGCCCGCTCGGAGGCGGCGTCGGCCTTCGGTGACGGCGAGGTCTTCGTCGAGCCGTACGTCGAACGCGGCAGGCACGTGGAGGTGCAGATCCTCGCCGATGCCCATGGCACGGTCTGGGCCTTGGGGACGCGCGACTGCTCCCTCCAGCGCCGCCACCAGAAGGTCATCGAGGAGGCCCCGGCACCGGGGCTTTCCGAGGAGCTGCGGAGCGAACTCCACGGCGCTGCCGTAGAGGCTGCCCGCGCGATCGGTTATGTGGGCGCGGGAACGGTGGAGTTCCTGCTCTCGCGGGACGGGCGGCCGTACTTCCTGGAGATGAACACCCGTCTGCAGGTGGAGCATCCCGTCACGGAGTGCGTGTACGGCGTTGACCTGGTGGCCCTTCAACTGCGGGTGGCCGAGGGGCACCGGCTGGCCCCGGAGCGGCCGTCTCCGCATGGCCATGCGGTAGAGGCCCGCCTGTATGCGGAGGATCCCTCGCGGGAGTGGCAACCGCAGACGGGGGTGCTGCGGAGGTTTCATTTCCCGGGAGTTCCGGGTGCGGGCTGGGGTGTGGTGCCGGAGCCGGGGCCTCCGGGGGTGGGGTCCTGGACTGGGCCTGCTCGGGCCTGGCGGCCCTGCAAACCCTTTTACGTCCAGGACCCCACCCCCTACGACCCCGACTCCTCCCGTAGCCACCCGGCCGTCCGGGGTGGCGGGCCGGTCGACCCGGTTCACGGTGGTTCTGGGGCATATCCGGCGGGTGGGGATGGCGGGATGTCGATCGACTCGCTGAATGCCGGGGGACTGCGGGTGGACTCCGGTTACGGCGACGGGGACGTCATCGGTCCCCAGTACGACCCGATGCTCGCCAAGGTCATCGCCTGGGCACCCACGCGCGCGGAGGCGGTCCGCGGCCTGGCCAAAGCCCTGGAGAAGGCCCGTATCCATGGCCCGGTCACCAACCGGGAGTTGCTCGTACGCTCCCTGCGCCACCCGGAGTTCGCGGCGGACCGCCTGGACACCGGCTTCTACGACCGCAACCTTTCGGAGCTGACGGCCCCTGGACACGAGTCCGCCGAGCGAATCGTGGCCCTGGCCGCGGCCCTTGCGGACGCGGCGACGCGGATGAGTGCCACCCGCGCGGTCTCCCGGCTCGGCGGTTGGCGCAACGTGCCCTCCCGACCCCAGTCGAAGCGATATCGCTCCGAGCCGGACGGCACCGAGCTCGAGGTCCGCTATCGCCTCACCCGAGACCGTCTGGTGACCGACGACTTCCCGGACGTACGGCTCCTGGAGGCCCATCCAGCCCACGTGGTCCTTGAAGTCGAAGGGATACGCAGGGCCTTCGACGTCGCCGCATACCCCGGTACTCAGCATCCGCAGGTGTTCGTGGATTCGGCACTTGGGGCGTATGCGTTCACTGCCCTACCCCGCTTTCCTGACCCCACCGCCCGTACCGAGCCCGGGTCCCTCCTCGCGCCGGTGCCCGGCACGGTGGTCCGGGTCGCGGACGTGGCCGTGGGGGATCGGGTCGAGGCCGGGCAGCCACTGCTCTGGCTGGAGGCGATGAAGATGGAGCACCGCGTCTCCGCTCCCGCCGCCGGCACGCTCACCGCCCTGCACGCTGCCCCCGGCCAACAGGTGGAGGTCGGCGCCCTGCTCGCGGTCGTAGCCGACGATGCCTCGCCGGAACAGACCGGCACCCGGCAATGGACTTGAGGAGACGGGGTCGTAGGGGTGGGGGTCCTGGACGTAAAAGTGTGTCCAGGGCCGCCAGGCCCGAGGGCGCGCAGTCCAGGACCCCCACCCCGGAGGCCCCGGCTCCGCCCCAGGCCCGGCACTGCCCCGCAAGCAGCCGAGCTGCAGACGGCCGCGGCTCGGCGTACGAACGCCCCGCTCCGCCCCAGGCCCGGCACGGCCCGCTCGCCGTCCACGTACGGCGTCCCGTACGGCCCGGCACTGCCCCGCAAGCAGCCGAGCTGCAGACGGCCGCGGCTCGGCGTACGAACGCCCCGCTCCGCGCCAGGCCCGGCAGCGCCCGCTCGCCGTCCACGTACGGCGTCCGGTACGGCCGGGCACGGCCCCGCAAGCAGCCGAGCTGCAGACGGCCGCGGCTCGGCGTACGAACGCCCCGCTCCGCGCCAGGCCCGGCACGGCCCGCTTGCCGTCCACGTACGGCGTCCCGTACGGCCCGGCACCGCCCGTCCAACAAAAGGAGCCGCACATGCCCCCCGTCACCACCACCATCGAATCCGACGAGCACCGCGCCCTGCGCGCCGCCGTCGCCGCGCTCGGCAGTCGCTACGGCCGCCAGTACGCCGTCGATGTCGTCCACGACGGCAAGCACCCGGACGAGCTGTGGGCCGAGGCCGGCAAGCTCGGCTATCTCGGCGTCAACCTGCCCACCCAGTACGGCGGCGGAGGCGGCGGCATCGCCGAGCTGTCCATCGTGCTGGAAGAGCTCGGCGCCGCCGGCTGCCCGCTGCTCATGCTCGTCGTCTCGCCTGCCATCTGCGGCACCGTCATCGCCCGCTTCGGTACCGACGAGCAGAAGCGTCAGTGGCTGCCCGGTCTCGCCGACGGCAGCCTCCGCATGGCCTTCGGCATCACCGAGCCCGACGCGGGTTCCAACTCGCACCGCATCACCACCACCGCCCGCCGCGACGGCGAGGACTGGATCCTCAGCGGGCGCAAGGTCTTCATCTCCGGTGTCGACATCGCCGACGCGACCCTGATCGTGGGCCGTACCGAGGACGCCAGGACGGGCAAGCTCAAGCCGTGTCTGTTCATCGTCCCCCGCGACACGCCGGGTTTCGGCCGCCGCCCGATCGACATGGAACTCGCGGCTCCGGAGAAGCAGTTCGAGCTGACGCTGGATGATGCGCGGCTGCCCGCTCCGGCGCTCGTCGGCGACGAGGACGCCGGTCTGCTGCAGCTGTTCGCGGGGCTCAACCCCGAGCGCATCATGACGGCCGCCTTCGCGCTGGGCATGGGCCGGTACGCCCTCTCCCGCGCCGTGGACTACGCCCGCACCCGGACCGTGTGGAAGGACCCGATCGGTGCCCATCAGGCCATAGCCCACCCCCTCGCCCAGGTCCACATCGAGCTGGAACTGGCGCGGCTGATGATGCAGAAGGCCGCCCACCTCTACGATGCCGGCGACGACATGGGCGCGGGCGAGGCCGCGAACATGGCGAAGTACGCGGCCGCCGAGGCGGCCGTGAAGGCCGTGGACCAGGCCGTGCACACCCTCGGCGGCAATGGCCTCACCCGTGAATACGGCCTCGCCTCCCTCATCACCGCGGCCCGGGTCGCCCGCATCGCGCCCGTGAGCCGCGACATGATCCTCAACTACGTCTCGCACCAGTCCCTGGGCCTGCCCAAGTCCTACTGACCAGGCCAGTACGGTAAGGCGCGCGAAGGGAGTTCCAGCCATATGCACGAAGCAGCAGCCACAGAGCAGAGCGGACGCGTGGTGCGGTGCAGTGCCGAGCGCGGCATCACCACCCTCACCCTCGACTCTCCGCACCATCGCAACGCGCTGTCGGCGCGGCTCGTCGGCGAGCTGTACGAGGCGCTGGCCGAGGCCGCCGAGGACCCTGGCAGCCGGGCCGTACTGCTCACCCACACCGGAAACACCTTCTGCGCAGGGGCCGACCTGTCGGAGGTGAGTGCGTCGGACGGCCCGACGGACGCGCCGCTGGGGCTCGCCCGGCTGCTGCGCACCATCGTCGAGCTGCCGAAGCCGGTGGTCGCGCGCGTCACCGGGCACGTACGGGCGGGCGGCTTGGGCCTGCTCGGTGCCTGCGACATCGCGGTGGCCGGACCGGGCGCGAGCTTCGCCTTCACCGAGGCGCGCCTTGGTCTCGCGCCCGCTGTGATCTCGATGCCGCTGCTGCCCCGCCTCGATGCGCGGGCCGCCGCCCGCTACTACCTGACCGGCGAGCGGTTCGGGGCGGCGGAGGCGGCCCGGATCGGACTGGTGACGATCGCGACGGACGGCGCCGTCGACGAGGCGCTGGAGCCGGTCCTCGACGGGCTGCGCAAAGGCTCCCCGCAGGGCTTGGCGGAGTCGAAGCGGCTGGTCACCGGCGAGGTGCTGCGGGTCTTCGACCGGGACACCGAGGCCCTGGCCGAACTGTCCGCCCGTCTGTTCGCCTCCGGTGAGGCCCGCGAGGGGATGACGGCCTTCCTGGAGCGGAGGGACCCCGTATGGGCGCGGTGACCGCCGGGCCCGCCCGGGGGTCGGCCCCCAAGCAGGACCGCAGCCGCGCCACCCGGCGGCGGCTGCTGGAGGCCGCCGTGGCCTGCCTGGCCGAGCACGGCTGGAGCGGCAGTACGGTCACGGTGGTCGCCGAACGGGCCGGTGTTTCGCGCGGCGCGGCCCAGCACCATTTCCCGACCCGCGAGGACCTGTTCACCGCAGCGGTCGAGCACGTCGCGGAGGAGCGCTCGGCGGCGCTGCGGGAACTGGTCGGGACGCTGCCCGAATCCCCGTCCCCGGCCCGTACCCGGGCGGTCGTCGAGGCGCTGGTCGGGCTCTACACCGGCCCGCTGTTCCGGGCGGCGCTGCACCTGTGGGTGGCCGCCTCGAACGAGCCGCAGCTGCGTCCGCGGGTGACGGACCTGGAGGCGCGGATCGGCCGGGAGACCCACCGCATGGCGGTGGAGCTGCTCGGCGCGGACCAGAGCGTGCCGGGGGTGCGGGAGACCGTGCAGGGGCTGCTGGACATGGCGCGCGGCCTGGGGCTGGCGAATCTGCTCACGGACGACGGCCCGCGCCGCGCGGGCGTGGTGGAGCAGTGGGCGCGCATTCTGGACGGCGTCCTGCGGTAGCGGACACCAACCGCGCCCCGACCCTGGAGGCCGAGGCGCGGACTGAGGCGGGGGCTCAGCGGCGGACGATGTCCTCGTAGCCCTCGATCTCGCGCGGGCTGCGCGGCCCGGGGCCGACGTAGCGCGCGGAGGGGCGTACGAGACGGCCCGTGCGCTTCTGCTCCAGGATGTGCGCGCTCCACCCGGCGGTGCGGGCGCAGGTGAACATCGAGGTGAACATGTGCGCCGGGACCTCGGCGAAGTCCAGCGTGATGGCCGCCCAGAACTCCACGTTCGTGGCCAGCACGCGGTCCGGACGCCGGTTGTGCAGCTCCTCCAGCGCCGCCCTCTCCAGCGCCTCGGCGACCTCGTAGCGCGGGGCGCCCAGCTCCTTGGCCGTACGCCGCAGCACGCGCGCCCGCGGGTCCTCGGCGCGGTAGACGCGGTGGCCGAAGCCCATGAGTCGCTCGCCCTTGTCGAGGGCCCGCTTGACGTACGCGACGGCGTCGCCCGTGCGTTCGATCTCCTCGATCATGCCGAGCACACGGGACGGCGCGCCGCCGTGCAGCGGACCCGACATGGCACCCACGGCACCGGACAGGGCGGCCGCCACGTCGGCGCCGGTGGAGGCGATGACCCGCGCCGTGAAGGTCGAGGCGTTCATGCCGTGCTCGGCGGCCGAGGTCCAGTACGCGTCGACGGCCTTGACGTGCTTGGGGTCGGGCTCGCCACGCCAGCGGATCATGAACCGCTCGACGATGGACTCGGCCTTGTCGATCTCCTTCTGCGGAACCATCGGCAGCCCCTGGCCGCGCGCCGACTGGGCGACGTACGACAGGGCCATCACGGCGGCGCGCGCGAGGTCCTCGCGCGCCTGGGCCGCGTCGATGTCGAGCAGGGGTTTGAGGCCCCAGACGGGGGCCAGCATGGCGAGGGCGGACTGCACGTCCACCCGGATGTCACCGGAGTGAACGGGGATGGGGAACGGTTCGGCCGGCGGCAGGCCGGGGTTGAAGGAGCCGTCGACCAGCAGACCCCACACGTTCCCGAAGGAGACCTGGCCCACCAGGTCCTCGATGTCGACCCCTCGGTATCGGAGCGCGCCGCCTTCCTTGTCGGGTTCGGCGATCTCCGTCTCGAACGCGACGATTCCCTCGAGTCCGGGTACGAAGTCGGACATCAGGCGGCTCCTCAAGATGTGGTCGACATGCGGCTTGTGACCGAGCTGTCAGGGTTGACTACGGCGCCGGGACGGCTACGCGGCCGCCGCGTGCGGCTCGCGGCCGTATCAGTCACCCCGGTGATGCCCCGCGAGGGTGGTGCTCACCCCGCCGCGGCAGGACAGGGTCCGTGAGGGGTGCCGGGCCCTGCGTACGGTCGTGCCGCGATCATGGACGGTTGTTCACCGGTCGATACAGGTCAGTACAGGGCGGACGATATCTCGCTCTGTCCTTACGCCGCAGCGGTCCGGCGCACGATTGTGGCGGGTTGGGCAGCCGCGGGGGAAGCGTGAGATGCGGCACAGCTCGCCATTTCCGTCGGGGAGGGTTAGGGCGGATCAGGCGGGGGCAGACTCGGCTGGCGCCCGAGCGCGCTCGACGGGTGGCGGCGCGGGAGCGAGCAGGGTGACCGTGGGGCCCAGCGCGGGAGTCCGCACCGCACATGCTGCAAGATAACCCCGTGCCTCACGTCGACCCGGAACACCCGATCGCAGCAACGCCCGTACGCTCCCTGGACCCGGCTGCCATGCGCGAGCACTACCGGGCGGCGGGGCTGGTAGAGGTGGACCTGGCCGCGGAGCCGATGGAGCAGTTCGCCCGCTGGTTCGAGCAGGCCGCGGCGAGCGGGATGTTCGAGCCCAACGCCATGGTGGTGTCCACGGCCGACGCCGAGGGGCGGCCCAGCTCGCGGACGGTGCTGCTGAAGCAGTTCGACGAGCGCGGCTTCGTCTTCTTCACGAACTACGGCTCGCGGAAGGGCCGTGAACTGGCCGCCAACCCGTACGTTTCGCTGCTCTTCCCGTGGCACCCGATCGCCCGCCAGGTGATCATCGGCGGCATGGCGGAGCGGATCGGCCGCGACGAGACGGCCGCGTACTTCCGTACTCGTCCGCACGGGTCGCAGCTGGGTGCGTGGGCGAGCCGGCAGTCGTCGACGGTGGCCGGCCGGGCGGAACTGGACCGCATGTACCGGGAGCTGGCGGACCGCTATCCGCCGGGGGAGCAGGTGCCGGTGCCGCCGGAGTGGGGCGGCTTCCGGGTCCGCCCGGAGACGGTCGAATTCTGGCAGGGCCGGGAAAACCGCCTCCATGACCGTCTCCGCTACGTCCGTACCGAGGAGCCGGGCGGCTGGACGATCGAACGCCTCTGCCCGTGACGCTGCGCTGAGCATCTCCGGTCCGCCGCGGTCCGCCTGCGGGCGGGGAGAGCCCGGGCCGGAGGCGCGGGGCGCGTTCGCGGGGCGGCCGCAGCGGCGAGCGCGAACGCAGACGACCCGCGAGCCTGACCCCAGCGCCTGGGCGGCGGATGGGGGCCGGTCGGACGTACCGGCAGCTCGCGGGTCGGGTGACTGCTTGGGATTGGGCCGGCGGCACACACACGTGTGCATCCGGCGGTGCGCAGAGCGCGACGACGGACCGCTAGCCCGCAGCCACCTCACGCGTCCGGATTTCATACATCTGCCGAACCACCTCCCTTCTCGTGTACGGCACACGCTAGGCACCCGCCCCGCCGTGCACAACCGCATTTCCGCCCCGCACCAATTTCCGGGAACACGCTGTGGGCTGCGTCACGTTGGACTTGAATGATCCGACATGCAGCACATGCAGCCGTCCAGCAGGAGGTGCCAGGTGACTGCTTCCCGGCCGCCATCCGGCCCCGCGCGCGCCGCGGACTCCGGCGCCCCCTCGCGGCGCGGTTCCTCCTCGCCCCCGTCGGAGCCTGACCCGGAGCCGTCGGCGCCCCCGACCGACTGCGACGATTCCGACCTGCTCGCCGCGCTCCTGGACGGCATGGACGCGGCGCTGTGCGCGTTCGACGCCGACGGCGTCATCACCCACTGGAACCGGGAGGCCGAGCGCATCCTCGGCTGGACGGCCGAGGAGGCCGTCGGCCGCCGCGGCTTCGCGGGCTGGGCGGTGCGCACCGCGGACGCGGACGAGGTGCAGGAGCGGCTGCTCGGTGCGATGCGTGCCCCCGGTCGTCAGGTCCATGAGTTCGCGCTGGTCACCAAGGACGGCGGCCGTGTGCTCGTACGTACCCAGTCCGGGGGCGTACGCGGCGCCGACGGCCGCCCCGCGGGCGTCTACTGCGCCTTCAGCGAGGTGCACGCCCAGATCGACCTGGAACGGTCCATCGCACTGAGCGAGGCGCTGTTCGAGGACGCGGCGTGGGGCGTCGTCCTCATCGACGCCGATCTGCGCCCGGCGGTCGTCAACGCCTACGCGGCGCGTGCACTGCGCATGGGGCGTACGGAGCTGCTCGGGCGCCCCCTGGGTGACCTGCTGTCGCATGGCGTGGAGGAACTGGAGAGTGCGCTCCAGCACGTCCTGGCGGAGGGCGCGCCACCCGAGCCGTCCGAGCTGTGGGTGACCCTGCGGGGCAAGGCCGAGGGCGGTTCCGGCGAGCTGGTGGAGAGCGAGCGCCGTTGCTGGCGCAGCGGCTTCGTACGGCTCGCGTCGCCGCTCGCCGAGGAACCGGTGCCGCTGGGTGTCGGCTGGTTCTTCCACGATGTCACCGAGGCAAGGCAGCTCGAGCAGGAAGGTGCGCTGCTGCGCTTCCGCGCCAACCAGCTGCACCGCGCGGGCCTGACCGCCGCCGAGTGCGAGGACCCGGCGGAGGCGGCGACGGTCCATCTGGACTTCGCGCTGGCGGGCTTCGCCGACCATGTGCTGCTGGACCTGGTGGCGGGTGAGGACCCGGTCCGGCTGGTCCGGGCCGCGAGTACACCTGCCGGGCCGGGCGGCCCGTGCTCCCCGGTCACCGGGGGCCGTATCCCGGTGCGGTACGTCCAGGGCCATCCGGCACTTCAGGCAGCGGAGCGCACCGGGTCGGTGCGCGCCAGCGCCGGGCTCGCGGACCGCGCGACGGCGGAGCAGTGGGCACGCACCCGCCAGTGGCCCGCTGACACGGTGCACGCGCTGTGCGTGGTGCTGCGCAGCCGGGGCCGGACACTGGGCGTGGCGACGTTCCTGCGCTCGGCGAGCCGCCGCCCCTTCGAGCGCGCGGACGCGGCGTACGCGGAGGACGTCGCCGGCCGCGTCGCCGGTTGCCTGGACCTCGCCCACCCGCCGCGCTGAGCGCTGCCGCGGGTCAGCGTCGGTAGAAGATCCGGTCCGCGTACTCGGCGAAGACCCGGGCGTTCCACTCGTGCCCGCCGTCCACGTTCCCGGACCGCAGCAGGGGCGGCGTGATCCCGCGAGCGGCCAGCTCGCCGGATGCCGTGGCCATGACGGCCTGCATGATCGCGCTCGTCACGACCGTCGACGCGGGCGCGAAGGGTGCCTCGATGCCCTCGGCGGTCAGCTCCGCGTCCCCGATCGCGATCTTGCTGTCCAGGACCAGGTCGCAGTGGTCCTTCAGATAGGTGCCGGACGCGTGCCGTGACCGCGTCTCCTCCGCGTACGCCACCGAAGTCACCCCGATCACCTTGAGCCCCAGCGCCCGGGCGCCCATGGCCATCTCCACCGGCAGCGGATTCCGCCCGGACAACGAGATGATCACCAGCAGGTCCCCGGCCCGGGCCGGGCTGGTCTCCAGTACGGCCGAAGCGAGGCCGTCCACCCGCTCCAGTGCGCTGCCGAGCGGGGCGGGTACGACGTCGACCCCCGTCGCACCGGGGACCGGGAGCAGATTGGCCAGCGCGAGTCCGCCCGCCCGGTAGACAACGTCCTGGGCGGGAAGGGACGAGTGCCCGGCCCCGAACACGAACAGGCGCCCGCCCGCCTCGACGGTGTCGGCGACCAGCGCGCCGGCCGCGCCGATATGCTCCGCCTCCTCGTCCTGGACCCGCTGCAGCAGGCCGATGGCGGCGTCTAAGAAGTGCCTGGCGAGCTTGCTCTCGCTCATCGCTGCGGGGCCCTCTCGGTAGGGGGACGGCACGCGGGCTTCGGCCCGGATTTCCACCGGTGTCCACCCGGGTGGCGCGGATCACGTTGCGGTCTGGACCACTTCGCTGTCAATACCGTGTTGGCGGACGGGGTCCGGTTGTCAGCGGGATGCGTCAGAATTGGGTGCAGGGCCACCGCACGACATTCTCGAGGGGCACGCATGTCCGGACTGATCGACACCACGGAGATGTATCTCCGCACCATCCTGGAGCTGGAGGAGGAAGGTGTGGTCCCCATGCGCGCCCGGATCGCGGAGCGGCTCGACCAGAGCGGCCCGACGGTGAGCCAGACCGTCGCGCGGATGGAGCGGGACGGCCTGGTCCAGGTCGCCGGGGACCGGCACCTGGAGCTGACCGAGGAAGGCCGCCGGCTGGCGACCCGCGTGATGCGCAAGCACCGCCTCGCCGAGTGCCTGCTCGTCGATGTGATCGGGCTGGAGTGGGAGCAGGTGCACGCCGAGGCGTGTCGCTGGGAGCACGTGATGAGCGAGGCGGTGGAGCGGCGCGTGCTCGAGCTGCTGCGTCACCCGACCGAGTCGCCGTACGGGAATCCGATCCCGGGCCTGGAGGAGCTGGGCGAGAAGGCGGAGGTCGACCCGTTCCTGGACGACAGCATGGTGAGCCTGGCGGACCTTGACGCGGGGTCGGACGGCAAGACCGTGGTGGTGCGGCGAATCGGCGAGCCGATCCAGACGGACGCCCAGCTGATGTACACGCTGCGCAGGGCCGGTGTGCAGCCGGGCGCGGTGGTGAGCGTGACCGACTCGGCGGGCGGTGTGCTGGTCGGCAGCGGCGGGGAGGCCGCGGAGCTGTCGGCGGACATCGCCTCGCACGTGTTCGTCGCCAAGCGCTGACGTCTTGCGCGTCGTTGGACGCCAAGACGGACAAAACCTTACGTTTTGTTGAGCCCCCTGAGTCCTTTTCAGGGGGTTCAACTCCTTTATTTCGCCAGTTGCTGCCAACTGGCGGAATTTCGCCCGCCCTGAATCGCGTTGGAGGGGCAGCGGTTTGGGCCCAAGCCGTGCCACGCTGTGGCATATGGCTGGGGGGTTTGCGCGGCCTGTCGCTGGGGTGGGGAGGGGTGTGATGGGCCCGTTGAACGGGCGCGGCGCCTTATGGAGGGGGCTGTTGGCGGCGATGGTCCTGATGCCGCCTGTGGCGAGGGCCCCGGAGCGGTCCTTAGGTGGATCCGCGGCCGGGGCCTCACCTCCCCATGCTCCCCCGGTGGCGACCCGGAGCCCCGAGCTCTCAGGGTCGGTCCCGGCAGGCCCTCTTCCCTGCAGAGCCCGCCTTCCGCTAGCTGTCTCCCCTTGGGCGGGCACGTCTATCCCCCCACGCAGTCACTCGAACGAGGGGTGTTGTGTGGCAGACCCCTCTGTTCGAATGCAGGTTCGATAATGTGTCCGTGACCGAACGGACGAACTGACGAAGCGAAGCGGCCGGAAGGAATGGGGGTGCGAAGACACATGGTGCGGCGCATCGACGTGACCGGAGCCGATGGCTTGCGGCTCGCAGCCTGGGAGTTCGCCGATCCGCCCAAGGGCGGGGGAGACGGGGAGCGTGCCCCCGGCGTGCTACTCCTGCACGGCCTGATGGGCCGCGCCTCGCACTGGGCGGGCACCGCCCGCTGGCTCTCCGCCCGCCACCGGGCCGTCGCCCTCGACCAGCGCGGCCACGGCCGCAGCGAGAAGCCCGCCGACGGGCCGTACAGCCGCGAGTCTTTCGTCGACGACGCCGAGGCCGCCGTCGAGCAACTCGGCCTCGCCCCCGTCACCCTGATCGGGCACGCGATGGGCGCCCTCACCGCCTGGCAGCTCGCGGCCCGCCGGCCCGACCTCGTACAAGCCCTGGTCATCTGCGAGATGAGGGCCTCGGCGCTGGGGGCGCAGTCGCAGCGTGAATGGGAGCAGTGGTTCACGTCGTGGCCGGTGCCGTTCGCCACGCTCGCAGACGTCCGCAAGTGGTTCGGCGAGGACGACCCTTGGCTGGAGCGTCCCCGGCCCGCCCGCGGGGAGTTCTACGCCGAGGTGATGGCCGAGCGCGCTGACGGCTGGCGCCCGGTCTTCTCCCGCCGCCGGATGCTGACTGTCCGGGAGACCTGGGTCTACGACGCGCACTGGGACGAGCTCGCCCAAGTCCGGTGCCCAGCCTTGGTCGTCCGTGGTATCGACGGGCAACTGGGCCGGGCCGAGGCCCAGGAGATGGTCCGCGTACTGCCGGGCGGCGAGTACGCCGAGGTCCCAGACGCGGGCCACCTCGTCCACTACGACCAGCCCGAAGCCTGGCGCGCGGTCGTGGAGCCCTTCCTGGAACGGACGTTACCAACGCTCTAACCGGCTCAGCGGACCCCACCAAGGCGGGAGGGCGCTTCAACGACGTGCGACGTTCCGCAATCGGCATCCCGTTGACGGGCACCGGCACTCGCCGACGAGGCGGGGGGTGGGCGGGGGTCGGCATCCGCAGACACCAACGACGTGCGACGTTCCGCAATCGGCATCCCGTTGACGGGCACCGGCACTCGCCGACGAGGCGGGAGGGGGCCGGGGTCGGAGGGGTGGGGGTTCTGGACGTAAAAGCGTATGCAGGGCCGCCAGGCCCGAGGATGCGCAGTCCAGGACCCCCACCCCGGAGGCCCCGGCCCCCGGCACCCATCACCGGGCCGCGCACGCAACCCCGGCACCCGTCACCGGGCCGCGCAGGCAACTCCGGCACCCATCACCGGGCCGCGCAGGCAACCCCGGCACCCATCACCGGGCCGCGCACGCAACCCCGGCGCGGAGCGGCCCCGCCGGCGCGGAGCGGCCACGCCGGTGAGGCGACCGGCCACGCCGGAGAGGCGACCAGCTCCGCCGGAGAGGCGAGCGGCCACCCCGCCGATAGGGCGATCTGCCAGACTGTCACGCCCGCCGCGTCGTAACGCCGTCACGCCGTACGCACCGCTCCCGCACCGCCATACGGCCCGTCCGCCGCCGCAACCCCGGAAGGGCACCCTGCATGCCGCCGCTCCTGGCCGCCGACGCGGCCGCCACCGTGGCCAAAGCCGCCACGGCCGCCACCGTCACCAAAGCCGCCACCGTCACCAAAGCCGCCACCGTCACCAAAGCGACTACCGCCGCCACCGCTGCCACCGCCATCGACCACGTCGCCGCCTGGATCTTCACCGCCCTCGCCGTCGCCGTCACCGTCGGCCTCTTCTTCACCGGCATCTCCGTCGGCGCCCGCCGCCTCCTCGGCATTCGGATCGGTGCCCTGCGCACGCTCGTCGCCTGCGCGGCAGGCATGACGGCCTTCCAGCTGTTCAACCACAGCATCGGCGACCGGGACAGCCAGGCCGCCCTCTCCACCGTCTCCCTCACGGTCTCCCTCTTCGCCGCGATGGCGGTCCTCGTGTTCATCGAGCTGGTCGTGCCGTCCGGCAGCTGGCCGCGCCCCATGCACTGGGTAACGGTCGTTCGCAGCCGCCTGGGCCGCGCCCGCCGCTACTCCCAGATCAGCCGCATCTTCATGCGTCACGGCCTCGGCCGCTACGTACGGGGCCGCGCCAGCCTCGACCGGGCCGCCGGTGCCAACGAGAGCGGCCTTCAGGCCGCCCGTTCCCTGCGGCTGGCACTGGAGGAGTGCGGCGGTACGTTCATCAAACTCGGCCAAGTGCTCTCCACGCGCCGGGATGTGCTGCCCCCGCACATCGTGGAGGAACTCAGCCGCCTGCAGAACGACGTATCGCCCGCGCCCTGGAGCGAGGTCGAGACCGTATTGCGCGAGGAGCTGGGCGCCCCGGTCGAGGACGTGTTCAAGGACTTCGACCATGAGCCGCTGGCCGCTGCCTCCCTCGCCCAGGTCCACCGGGCCACCCTGCGCGACGGCACCACCGTGGTGGTCAAGGTCCAGCGGCCCGGCATCCGCGAGTCCGTTGAACGCGATCTCGACATCGTCCTCGCCATCGCCCAGGGCCTGCACGTCCGCGCCCGCACCGCCCAGGGCCTGGGCCTGCGGGACTTGGCCGACGGCTTCGCCGTCGCTGTCCGCGAGGAGCTGGACTTCCGGATCGAGGCGCGCAACGCGGACGCCGTCGCCGCCGCCAGCGACGGCCACGCGCCCGACGCCCGGGTCCGTGTGCCGAGGGTTCACCACGAGCTGTCCTCGGCCCGTGTGCTGGTCCAGGAGCGGCTGGACGGCGTCACCCTCGAACGTGCCGGATCCCACGCCGACGCCCGCGGCCTGGACCGCGACGCCGTCGCCCGTACGGTGCTGGGCGCCATGCTGCGTCAGATCATGCGCGACGGCGTCTTCCACGCAGACCCGCACCCCGGCAACATGCTGCTGCTCGCGGGCCCCGGACCCGCCCGCATCGGACTTCTGGACTTCGGCTCGGTGGGCCGTATCGACCCGACCGTACGGGCCGCCATCCAGCACCTGCTGCTGGCCGTCGACCGGGGCGACCCGGCCGGCATGTGCGACGCGCTGCTCGAACTCCTCGGCCCGCGCGCCGAGGACCACGACGGACCGGCCGTCGACATCCTGCTGCTGGAACGCGAACTCGGCCGGTACATGGCCCGGCACCTGGGCCCGTCCTCGCAGCCGGACGTGGAGATGTTCACGGCGCTGTTCCGGCTGCTCACCCGCTTCGGACTGGCGGTCCCGCCGGAAGTCGCGGCCGTCTTCCGCACCCTGGCCACCCTGGAGGGCACACTCACCCGGCTCTCGCCGGGCTTCGACTTGGTCGAGGAGGCCCGGCGGGTGGCGACAGGCCTGGTCGGGGAGCGGTTGGCGGCGGGGCCGGCAGGGCGCCTGGCGGCGCGCGCAGGACGGACGTACGCGGACTGGACCGGCACCTCGTACGACGGCTCCTCCCTTCCTCTGCCCGAAGGGGACCCGTTGGACGGCGCGGCCCTGGCGCGTACGGTCGCGCAGGAACTCCTCCCGCTGGTGCCGATGCTGCGCCGTATGCCGCGCCGCGCGGAACGCATCACGGCGTCTCTGGAACAGGGCCGGCTGTCCGCGTGCGTCCGTCTCCTGGCCGACGACCGCGACCGGCGCTTCCTCTCGGGCCTGGTGCATCAGCTGCTGGTGACCGTGCTCGCGGCCGGGACCGGCCTGATGGCCGTCCTGCTGCTGACTCTCGGCACGGGACGGGGTCCACGGGTCACCGCGCAGCTGGACCTCTTCCCGCTGCTGGGCTACAACCTGCTGGCGGTCAGCGCGGTGCTGACGCTTCGGGTGCTCTATGCGGCGATGCGCCGCAGCCCGTAGGGGCCCGGCGCATCGCCGCGGGTGGACGCCTGCCACGGGCAGGCGGCCCTGAACGTCAGCCCTTGCTGACCGCGGCAAGGATCTCCGGGAGCCGGGCAGCCGTCCGCGGGGCCGCCAGCCGCAGGCCCACGGCCGCGACCCCCAGCCCCTGGAGCGCCCCGGCAGGCAGCACCAGCCACAGCCACTCGTGCGCCCCCGCCACATGCAGCCAGATCGTCAGCGCGATCAGCGGTGCGCACAGCAGCGCCCCCACGATCATCCCGCCCATGATGCTGATCCAGGCCAGCCCCGCCTGCCCCGGCGCGACGTTCTTGTAGCCGCTGTCCTGCGGGATGGAGTACGGGAAGAGCGCCGATGAGAGCGCCCCCGTCGCCAGCAGCGCGCCCAGCAGGCCCAGCGACAGCCCCAGCGCCTCGGGGAGGGCCGCCCACTGCCGCATGAAGGCCGCCGAGCCCAGCACCACCAGCGTCACGTACGGCAGCGCCACCGCCGCCAGCGCCATGGCCCGGCCCCGCAGTTCCAGATACGCGTCGCGCCGCGACGAGATCGTCTGCGCCACCATCCAGAAGGCGGAGGTGTCCTGCCCGAACTGGTTGTACATCTGCATGCCCAGCAGTCCGGCCGCCCAGCACGCCGTGTACACGCTGCCATTGCCCTGCACCGCCGCCACCACCGGCAGCAGCAGGCCGATGCCCAGCGAAGTCGCCCACGCCGCCCGCGTCTTCGGGTCCCGCCAGGCATACCGCAGCGTGCGCTGCATGGCTGTGCCGGTACGCCCCGCGGGCAGCAGGCCCGCCAGAAGCCCCGAGCCGCGCCCCGTCCGCTGCTCGCGTTCACCGGTGGCGGCCTGGAGCGTCGAGCCGTCGGGGGAGGTCATGAGATGTCCGAGGCTGCGCTCCCACCAGCGGACGAGCAGCACCAGCGCCAGCACGTTCAGGGCCAGTTGCGCACATGCGAGCCCGTACGAGCCCTCGCCCGCCGCCCGTACGGCGTCCACGGCCGACGCGGGCGGCACCCAGCGCAGCACCTCCGCCGCGGGCGCCAGCACCCTCAAACCGTCGGGCGAGGACAGCTTCTGCGCCCCGAGGTTCACCAGCTGTGCGCCGACCGCGATGAACAGACCGCTCAGCAGAGCGAGATCACGGCCTCTACGGCTGGTCAGCAGCCGGATGTTGCCGGCCGCCACGGCCCGCGCCAGCGCCACGCACACCAGCACCACCAGCGGCACCGCAACCACCGCGGCCGCCACGGCCGCGGTGCCCCGCGCCACCGCGATCACCGAACCGACGGCGAGCGTGAGGGTGAACACCGGGCCGATGCCGATGACCGAGGCGACCAGCAGCGAGCGGACCACCGACCGCGGCCGCAGCGGCAGCATCACCAGGCGGGTCGGGTCCAGCGTCTCGTCGCCGCTGGGAAAGAACAGCGGCATGACCGCCCAGCCCAGGGCGATCACGGTGACCAGGGTGATGACGAGCGCGGGCGCGTACGCGGTGCCGCGCAGCGCGATCAGCCCGAGCAGCTGCAGGGCGGCGATCAGCAGCGCCATCACGATCGAGGCGATGTATGCAGCCTTGCGCCCCGACGACAGCCGAAGACCGTTGCGCAGCAGCGACAGCTTCAGCCGGACGAAGACAGCGGTGAGGGAGGGGGAGGCGGTGTTCATCGGGCGCCGCCGCCCAGCCAGTCGAGGTCCTGTCCGGCGCCCCGGCCGCCTCCGCCGACCAGCTCCAGGAACGCGGCCTGCAGGGACGGCGCCCCGCCGCGTACCTCCTCCAGCGTCCCATGCGCCCGGATACGTCCGGCGGCCATCACGGCGACCCAGTCGCACAGCGACTCCACCAGCTCCATCACATGGCTGGAGAAGACCACGGTCGCGCCCGAGACGGTGTAGCGCTCCAGCACCCCGCGGATCGTCTGCGCCGACACCGGGTCGACGCCCTCGAACGGCTCGTCCAGGAACAGCACTTCGGGGTTGTGCAGCAGGGCCGCCGCCAGCCCGATCTTCTTGCGCATACCGGTCGAGTAGTCGACGACCAGTTTGTGCTGGGCACCGCCCAGGTCGAGCACGTCCAGCAGCTGGGTGGCCCGCTTGTCGACCTCCTCGCCGGGCAGTCCGCGCAACCGCCCGGCGTAGGCGAGGAGTTCGCGGCCGGACAGCCGCTCGAAGAGACGCAGGCCCTCCGGCAGTACCCCGATCCGGGCTTTGACGGCCGCCGGATCCTGCCAGACGTCATGGCCGCCGATCTCCACCTGCCCGGAGTCGGGGCGCAGCAGCCCGGTGACCATGGACAGCGTGGTCGTCTTGCCCGCGCCATTGGGGCCGACGAGACCGATGAACTGCCCGGCGGGCAGTTCCAGATCGAGGCCGGCGACCGCGACCTGCTCCCCGAACCGCTTCCACAGACCCTGAACGCGGACCGCGGGCGGACGTGCCGTCTCCGCTTCCGTCCGCCCCGTGCCGTCGATGCCGTGCGCCACGTGCCTGCCCCTTGATCCCCGTCGTTCCCCGCTGACGGGACTCACCCTAGAACCAGGGCCAACGGCCGGGTAAGGCACTTGAGCCAGACCTGAGCTGCCCTCTCCTTCTTCCTGGGCGGTTGGGCGGGACGGCAGGCTGCGTCGGCAGGTCAGTGGCGTACGCGGGCGGCGGCGGCCTCGCGCCCGCACGCGTACGCCAGCGGACTGATCAGCTCCTCCGCGTCCGGCAGCCAGCGGTTCGCCACGGTCGGCTTCCGCGCCCACTGCACCGAGCCGCGGCCCCGGCCGTAGCGGGTCGGGGGAGCCGCCACGTAGTCGCCCTCGCCCCGGCCCACCAGGTCGAGCGAGTTCGGCGGCCAGCCCAGATTCCGTACGAGGTCCGGCATCTTGGCCGCTGCCCCGGGCAGCACGAAGAAGAGCATGCGCCGGTCCGGCGTGCTGGTGACGGGGCCCAGCGGCAGGTCCATCCGCTCCATCCGGGCCAGTGCCAGACAGCCGGCCGCCTCCGGCACGTCCAGCGCGTCGAAAGTGCGGCCTGTTGGCAGCAGGATCGACGCCCGGGGCTGCTTCGACCACAGGCGGCGCACCACGACGGTGCTGCCGGTCGCCAGGGCCGGCCAGTCCGCCCGGGCCGGGTGCGCGCCGGGGGCCGGGCAGTCGGCGGCCGCGCACGAGCAGCGCTCGGTGCCGTCCGCTGCCTCCAGCCAGGTGCCGGGAAACACGTCCCAGTGCCGCTCTTCCGCGTACCGCAGCGCGGTGTCGAGCAGCAGCTGGTCACCGCGCTGCTGGGGGATCTGGGGGGTTCGGGTGACTCCGATGGTCTCGTCCACGCAGAACACAACTTCCCTCGTCACCAAGGGTTACGGCACCGGCCGCGGCCCGCCCGGATGCATCGTTTTGGCATGTGGGGCGCATGGGTGCACGGGCGGGGGCGCGCAAGCGGAAAGCCCAGGAAGAGCGGGTAGTCCGTACTGCGGCACATTGCGCACGGGTCATCCGCTATTACCGCTCCAAAGCTGCTGAACAGCAGAAATACCATGAATTCCCGGCATTGGGGCGGGGCAGAGATCCGTAGCGTCGACTGTCGACTAAGGGGGTAGTGCCATGGCCGCAAGGCCACTCGTAGCGCGTCAGCCCAACGAACGGCTGCAGGCGCTCATTCAGGAAGCCGCCTGTTCCAACGCCGGTCTGGCGCGCAGGGTGAACATGGTGGGCGCCGAGCATGGGCTGGACCTGCGCTACGACAAGACTTCGGTCGCCCGCTGGCTGCGCGGTCAGCAGCCGCGCGGCCGCGCCCCCGCGATCATCGCCGAGGCGCTCGGGCGCAAGCTGGGGCGAACGGTCACGATCGACGAGATCGGGATGGCGAACGGGAAGAACCTCGCCTCGGGTGTGGGGCTGCAGTTCTCGCCCACGGTCGTCGGCGCGATCGAGCAGGTGTGTGAGCTGTGGCGCAGCGACGTGGGGCGGCGGGACTTCCTGTCCGGTTCGACGGTCGCCGCCTCGGCGCTGGTCGAGCCGAGCCGTGACTGGCTCATCACCGGCGCGGACCCGCAGGTCGCCCGTACGGCCGGGGCGCGGGTGGGGTGGGCGGACGTCGAGGCCGTACGGGCCACGACGCAGGCTCTCGTCGAGCTGGACCACCGGTTCGGGAGCGGGCACGTCCGCCCGGTGGTCGTGCACTACCTCAACAGCGTGGTGTCGGGGCTGCTGGGCGGCTCGTACCGGGAGTCGGTGGGGCGCGAACTCTTCGGTGAGGTCGCGCGATTGACGGAACTGGCCGGCTATATGGCCGTCGACACGGGGCAGCCGGGCCTCGCGCAGCGCTACTACATCCAGGCGCTGCGACTCGCGCAGGCGGCGGGCGACCGGGGTTACGGCGGCTACGTCCTGGCCGCCGGTATGAGCCACCTGGCCGCCTCGCTGGGGAACCCGCGCGAGATCGCCCAACTGGCCAGAGCCGCGCAGGAGGGTGCGCGGGGGCAGGTCACGCCCCGGGCGGAGGCCATGTTCTGCGCGGCGGAGGCGCGCGGGCATGCGCTGATGGGGGACGCGAAGGCGTTCGCGGCGGTGGCGGGGCGTGCGGTGTCGGCGATGGAGCGCGCGGGGGCTTCGTCCGGTGCGGAGGGCACGGGTGACGACCCGGTGTGGATCGCGCACTTCGACGAGGCCTATCTGGCCGACGAGTTGGCCCACTGCCACCGCGACCTCGGCCAGGGGGACGCGGCCGGCCGCCGCGCGGAGGAGGCCCTGGCGGGCCATCCGGAGTCGCGGGCACGGCGGCGTGCGATCGGGCTCATGTTGCTGGCGACGGCGCAGGTGCAGCAGCGGGAGGTGGAGCAGGCCTGCCATACGGGGACGCGGGCGCTGGAGTTGCTGGGCGGGCTGCGCTCGAACCGTGGCGCGGAGTATATGGAGGATCTGCGGCTACGGCTGGAGCCGTATCGGGATGAGCCGGTGGTGCGGGAGTTCGGGGCGCGGTTGGAGGCGGAGGCGGCATAGCGCCAGCGCCTCGCCGGCGGGCCGGTCGCCTCGCCGGCGGGCCGGTCGCCTCGCCGGCGTGGCCGCTCCGCGCCGGGGCGGCCCGGGGTTTCTCTCCCCCGCCCACCCCTGTTTGGGGTGGGCGGGCGCGCATGAACCCGAGCCCGCCCTACGCGGCGGTGCGGTGGCAACCCATCCACCGTGCCCAGCCGGGCCGGAGCGGGGCGTCGCCGGACGGATCGCTGAGCGGTTGTCGCCATGGTGCCCCTGGGTTCGGAGCGGGGCGTCGCCGGACGGATCGCTGAGCGGTGGTCGCCATGGTGCCCCTGGGTTCGGAGCGGGGCGTCGCCGGACGGATCGCTGAGCGGTTGTCGCCACGGTGCCCCTGGGTTCGGAGCGGGGCGTCGCCGGACGGATCGCTGAGCGGTTGTCGCCATGGTGCCCCTGGGTTCGGAGCGGGGCGTCGCCGGACGGATCGCTGAGGGGTTGTCGCCATGGTGCCCCTGGGTGGTGTGCGCCTCCGCACGTTCACCGGGAGGTGGGTGGCAGGCCGGGGGAGGCCCGGGCGGCGTGTGCGGTTCCACACCGGGGCCGGGGCCTTGGCAAGCCGCTGTGGCGACCCGGTAGCGTGAACCGACGATTCCGTAAGTACCGCATACGCAGACGCAGACGTATAGGAGTCCCGGTGACGCAGAGCGGACAGGGAAACGAGCCGCAGTTCCCTGCGGTCCCGCCCGCGCATGAGGGCGTCGTGCTGCCCGCGAACGGCGAGCCGTGGGTGCCCGAGCAGCGCGCCGTCCCGGCGGCCGGGCAGCCGTGGGGGCAGCCCTGGGGTCCGGATGCGGCGCAGCCGCATCCGCAGCCCCGGCAGCAAGCGGCCCAGTCGCCCACGCCGCCGCTCCCGGGACCTTCTGAGGATGCGCAGGCGTACGCGCTGCCGCAGCCTGCCGGCCCAGGACATCGGCAGCCGCTTCCGCAGCCCGCGGGCCCGCCGCAGGCGCAGCCGCCTCCGCAGCCCGCGGGCCCGCCGCAGGCGCAGCCGCTTCCGCCTCCCTCCGACGGGACCCAGGTGCTGCCACAGCGGCAGGCTCAGCAGTTCGACCATGCCCTGCCGCCCCAGGCTCCGCCGTACGCCCCGGGCGCCTCGGCCGAGTCCGAGGCCACCCAGCTCATACCGCCGACACCGGCGGCCGGCCCGATACCCGGTGCGCCGCTGCCGCCTGAATCTTCCTCGGAGAGCACCACCTTCCTGGGCCGTCGGCCCCTTCCCGACCAGGAGCCGGCACAGGGCCGGTCCCACGGCGCGCCGCTGCCGCCGCAGAGCGGGTCCGATGCCGAGGCCACGCAGCTGATACCGCCCATAGCCGGTGCCGCGCAGGCCCCCGCGCCGCCCCCCGGCGCCCCGTACGGGATTCGCCCGGGGATGCCCGGCGACCGGCCGCCCCCGGCCGAGTTCGACGGGCTGTTCCGCACGGAGACCGGCGGTCGCCCGGCGGCGGATGCCACCCAGCAGATGCCGCAGTACCAGCAGCCGCCGCAGCAACCGCAGGGCCGGGCTGCCGCTCGTAATGCCGCCCGCCGTCGCGGCCTGTCGCCCGCGGCGCTGATCGCCATCGTCGTCGCCGGGTGCACCATCGCGGGCCTGGCGGCCGGTGCCGCGCTCAGCAGCGGCGGGGACGAGACGACAGCCACCAAGGAGTCGCAGAAGGCGGGCGGCGACAGCAAGCCGTCTACGGCGGCCGACCCCGCCGAGGCGCAGGCCAAGCAGCTCGACGCGCTGCTGAACGACAGCAACAACAGCCGCGCTTCCGTGATCAAGGCCGTCGAGAACATCAAGTCGTGCTCGAGCCTCGGGCAGGCGGCCGCGGACCTGCGCAGCGCCGCGAACCAGCGCAACAACCTGGTGACCCGGCTGGGGAAGATCTCCGTCGACAAGCTGCCCAACCACGCGGCGCTCACGTCGTCCCTCACCAGCGCCTGGAAGGCCTCCGCGTCCGCCGATGCCCATTACGCGGCCTGGGCTGACCAGGTGGCAGCCAAGCCCAGGAAGGGCTGCCACGATGGGCAAGCCCGCAGCACGCCGCAGAAGTCCGCGGGCGACCGGGCGAGCGGCGTGGCGACCAAGGCCAAGCAGCAGGCGTCCCAGCTCTGGAACGAGATCGCGGGCAAGTACAGGCTCACCAGCCGCGACCCGGCCCAGCTCTGACCGGGGCCTCGAGGGCCCGGCTCGGCAAGAGCCGGAAGGCCGCGACCTCCCCGTGGAAGGCGCTCAGCCTTCCACGGGACCGCTCAGCCCTCCATGGGACGGTTCTCGAGGGTCCTCGCCAGATCGACGAAGCCCCTCCGTGTCGACACCAGGAGACCGTCCCGTACCTGCTGATACGTCACCATCGCGTTGGTGATGCGCGGAAAGTCCCGTACCGCGAGCAGGTCCTCGTACCGCCAGCTCAACTTCGGCGTGAGCCCACCCGTGTCGACCCCGCCATTGCCGATCGGCCCGTCCAGAGCGCGCCTCAGCGACTTCGCCGTGATGTCCTGGTCCCCCAGCGACTCGATCGCCGCCCGCAGCACCGTGTAGGCGATCCAGGTCGTCTGGACGCCCGGGTCGGCGGTGTCGATGCGGTTGTCGTTGAACGCCTGCTCACGCACCACCGTGCGCATCGGCTCCCAGCGCGGGTCGCTCGCGGGCGGGTACCAGCTGGTCACCAGCGCGCCGTTCAGCGGGCTGGACGCACCGCCGGTGCGGGTCACCAGTGACTGCTGCACGCTGCCGAGCACCGAGGCGATGTGCACCCGCCCGTTCTGTTCCTGAATCCGGCGGAAGGAGTCGAAGAAGGTGTCGGTGTGATCGCCGAGCACCGCGGTGACGCACGCGCCTGACGACGCGGTGCTGTAGGGCGAGTAGAGCAACGGGTCTGCGCCTGCCTTCGCCATGGCGACGCGGGCCTCTTCGGTGTACTCGGTCGCGTCCTCCGGCGCCCGTACGTCGGCCGCCGGACGGCGCCCCGCGGCCCGCAGCCCGGTGTCGAGCAGGGGCGGCATCTGGTCGCCGGAGAGGGTGTCGGGCCGCACCAGGGAGACCCGGTCGCAGGACCGTGCGAGCTGCCGGCCGTTGCCGGCGAGCAGCGTGGCCACTCCGCCGTTGACGGGGTAGGAGAGCGGACTGTTGAACTCCTCGCTGGTGATGCCGTATCCGCCGATGTACGGAATCCCGGCGGCTTCCAGCTGCGGCATGAAGGACTGCCCGTACTGGCTGTACGACCCGACGACCGCGACGACGTTCTGCGTGATGGCCCGGCGGGCGCAGCGGCCCGCGCCGACCGTGTCATTGCGGTCGTTGCAGTTGAGAACCTTGAGCGGATGCCCGTTGACGCCGCCCTGCTGGTTGACCCAGCGCGCGTACGCCTGCGCCATGGCCGGCATGCCCGGCATGTTGGTCGCGCGGGTGCCCTGCGGCGCCCAGGTCATGACGGTCACGGGGTCCTTCGACGGCTCCGAGGCGCCGGCCAGCGTGCCGCAGCCGGTGACCAGCGAGGAACACACCGCCATTGCTGCCGTGACCGCGGCGGCTCGAGTGAAAGTGGGGGACAGGCGGAAGCCTCGCCGTGCAGTCATGTCCCTGCACTCTTCCGACACATCCGTAACGCGGGAGTGCTGTCTGGATAACGGATGGTGGCCGAGAGGTGAATTGCGGGGGGGCGAAGCAGCTGCGCCTGCAAAGAACGTACGATCGGTGACCGTGCAAGGTTCGGAGAGGTCTTCCCGTCGCGGCCGTCGCTCGACCACCATGGGCGGCATGCCACTCAATGACATGCCGTGGTGGCGCTGGCGCAGCAATGTGCGCTCCGCGCTGCACATGCTCTCCGACCCGGTCTTCCAGCAGGAGTGCTGGCTGGCCGGCCGGGAAGGCTACGGGGACGTCACCGATGCCGTCTACCGGTTGGTCGAGGACACCTGGCTCGACAACTGGTCGGCCGAGAAGTACGTCGGGACGATCTTCCGCGACTCGCAGGAGGCCGCCCTCGTCGACGTCGCCGTGCTGCGCGTCCTGCGGATCATGCACCAGGTCGGCGCGGACGCCCCGGTCGCGACCTACCTCGCGCACCACGGCTGGCCGGAGGCCGTACGGGCCGCGCGGGAGGCGCACGTACGGCTGGCGATGAACGACGGCGAGGACCCGGACGCCCCGCCCCGCTCGCTGGAAGTGCTGGCCATCATGAACCGGGAAGTCTGACTCAACCGCGCAGGTGTGCGACGCTATAGGGTCATGACCGAGTCGCAGCCCGCCGCCCCTGATCAGTACGTGCTCACGCTGTCCTGTCCGGACAAGCGCGGCATCGTGCACGCCGTGTCCAGCTATCTGTTCATGACAGGTTGCAACATCCAGGACAGCCAGCAGTTCGGGGACCGCGACACCGGCCTGTTCTTCATGCGGGTGCACTTCTCGGCCGAGGAGCCGGTCACGCTGGAGAAGCTGCGGGCCAGCTTCGCCGCCGTCGGCGACTCCTTCCGGATGAGCTGGCAGATCCACCGGGCCGACCAGAAGATGCGTGTCGTGCTCATGGTCAGCAAGTTCGGGCACTGCCTGAATGACCTGCTGTTCCGTACCCGGATCGGCGCGCTGCCGATCGAGATCGCGGCCGTGGTCTCCAACCACACCGACTTCGCCGAACTCGTCGCCTCCTACGACATCCCCTTCCACCACATCCCGGTGACGAAGGACAACAAGGCGGAGGCCGAGGCCAAGCTGCTGGACATCGTCCAGGCCGAGGACATCGAGCTTGTGGTGCTCGCCCGCTATATGCAGGTGCTCTCCGACGATCTGTGCAAGCAGCTGTCCGGGCGGATCATCAACATCCACCACTCCTTCCTGCCGAGCTTCAAGGGCGCCAAGCCCTACCACCAGGCGCACGCGCGCGGGGTGAAGCTGATCGGCGCCACGGCGCACTACGTGACCGCGGACCTGGACGAGGGCCCGATCATCGAGCAGGAGGTCGAGCGGGTCGGCCACGAGGTCACGCCGGAGCAGCTGGTCGCGGTGGGCCGCGATGTGGAGTGCCAGGCGCTCGCCCGCGCGGTGAAGTGGCACAGCGAGCACCGGGTGCTGCTCAACGGCATGCGCACAGTGGTCTTCGCCTGAACCGGCGCTGGGCTCACAGACGCGAGAGGGAGGCGGCCGCCGAGAGGACGTCGCGGATGGCCTCCCGGTCGCCCTCCTGCCCCGCCGCCGCTTCCTCCGGCGGCACATGCCCGGCCGCGAGCTGGCAGAACTCGATCCCGTCCAGCGCCACATGCGCCACCGCCTGGTCGGGCGACGGCACCGCGCCGGGCGAGTCCAGCGGGATGTACCAGTGCCCGCCGCCGCTGCCCTCCACTTCCAGGTGGAGTGTGCGGCCCGGCGAGCCCGCGGTCACCAGCCGGCGCGGAGGGGCGGCCAGACCGGCGCGGCGCCGCCCGGCCAGCGCGCCCGGCAGCATCCGCACCGCCAGGTCGATCATGAGGTTGAGATGCCCGGAGGCGGGCGGCTCGTACGGGTAGTCCACGGCCTCGGCGATGTCCCCGGCGTGCACCCAGCACTCGAAGGCGCGGTCGACGAAGGAGTCGCGCAGCGGGAGCGAGCAGCCCTCAACCTGGCCGTGCGGGCCGGGGTGGTCGTACGGGCCGCAGGGCACTGTGAGGTCGGCGACCCCGTGCCCGGCGAAGGAGACCGTGCGGATCAGCGTGTGGGACTGCTCCCGCCAGGTATCGCGAACGGAGCCCGGGGGATCCGGCACACCGTGGCGCCAGTACGCCTCCGTACGCGCCGTCGGGGAGGCCGCGGCCCGGACGCCCAGCGGATCGGACAGCCCCAGGGTGGCGGCCACCAGACCGTCGACCGTCATCAGATGGCCGATGACTCTGGCGACGGTGACCTCCCGCTCCACCCCGCGCTCGCCGTCGAACCACCTCAGGCGGACCGGCGCCTGCCACTCCGCCTCGCCCATGTCGCGCAGCAGCGCGTCCAGCCGCGCTGTCTCCGCGTCGTACGGGGCCGCCCACTCGGGCACCGGGATACGGGCGGGCCTGCGGCCC
The DNA here is from genome assembly GCF_054963655.1 of Streptomyces sp. HSS9-12. NCBI lineage: Bacteria > Bacillati > Actinomycetota > Actinomycetes > Kitasatosporales > Streptomycetaceae > Streptomyces > Streptomyces sp. HSS9-12. The sequence continues at coordinate 134,686 of NZ_JBUEGC010000005.1, forward strand.
AGGCAGCCCTCGAGCACGCGGGAGCGCAGCAGCGGGTCCAGATCGAGGGTCTCGTCCTTCTGCAGCAGGCCGACGGCGTCGCGGAGCCGCAGGGCCTCCTCGGCGCAGGGGGCGCAGTCGGTGAGGTGCGCCTCGACGGCGGTGGTCTCCTCGCCGGAGCATGCGCACAGCGCCCAGGCGCCGAGCAGCGACTTGAGCACCCGGTGGTCGTACACGGGCGGTTCCGGCGGCTGGACCTGCTGCTCCGCTTCGGCGGACGACGGCAGGCCGCAGAACGTGCTGTCGTCCGGGGCCGGGCGCGGCGGCGGTATGCGCGGCGGTCTGGCCGCGCCGTGCGGGCCGGTCGCCCCGCTGGAGCCGGGCGGGGAGCCGTCGTCATGACCACCGCGATGACCGCGGGAGTGGCGGTCGTCCGGTTCCCACGGGCCGGAGGCGAACGGCCCGTTCACAGAGCCCTGCCACAACGGGGCGGCGACGCGACGGGTGGCGCGTGGTCGTGCGCGGTGGACAGCAGCTGCAGGCCCAGCCGCAGCCGGCGCCGCGCCTCGTCCTCCGTCACCCCCAGGTCGGCGGCGGTCTGCCGGTAGTCGCGGCGCTGGAAGTACGCCAGCTCCAGCGCATCCCGCAGCGGCGCGGGCATGGAGGTTCTGATGTAGTCGGCACGGGCCGCGGTGGAGGCGAAGCGAACCTTCTCCTCGAGGTCGTCGACCGTGCCTTGCCCGCCCTCCCGCAGCAGCGCGGATTCGGCCTGGCGGAGCCGGTGCACGGCCTGGCGATGGGTGAGCGTGGCGATCCATGAGCGGAGCGGCCCCTGCTTGGGGTCGTAGGCGTCCGGGTTCTCCCAGATATAACCGAAGACCTCCCGGGTGATGCGGTCGGCCGCGTCCTCCTCGCCGAGGATCCGATGGGCGAGGCTGTGCACCAGCGAGGCGAACCGGTCGTACAGCTCGCCGAGCGCGGCCGCCTCGCCGCGCGCGAGCCGCTGCTGCATCTTCCGGTCCCAGCGGGGTGGTGCGTCGTGCGCCATACGGCCCCCATCCCTGTGCGGTGTCCCTGCCGCGCCTGTTCGTCCTTGCCTGTTCGTACTGTCCTGTGCTGTGCCCACCGTCACATCGAATGTAATGCGGGACGCGGACAACGCACGCCCCTTTGCGGCAATGTGGAGCTTTGCAGAAGAGTGGATGGTAAAGATCCCGTCACTGAGGCGGCACAGCGCCGGGGGTCGGTAGGGCAGTTGCCCATGACAGGTGTTTCATGGGGTAACAGCCGGGCAGCCGAGGCAGGAAGGACTGCTTCCGGCAGGTGGCGATGGCTGACGCGGGCGAAGGGAACCCGGACGCGTGACGTTGAAGGTGATTGAGGATGAGCACGAGGAGTGGGCTGTGCTCCAGGTCTCCGGTGAGATGGATCTGGTGACCTCACCGGCGGTGCGCCAGCATGTGCACAACGCGGTGGCCGAGGGGCGCCGGAGCCTGGTCCTGGATCTGTCGGGCGTCCGCTTCTGCGACTCCAGCGGTGTGGGCGTCCTGATCGCGGCCCGTCGGCTGATGCGGTCCTGCCAGGGGCAGCTGCGGCTGATCCTCCCGGCGCGCGGCGCGGAGGAGGGCTCCCATGTGAACCGGGTGCTGGCGGCCCTGGGCGTCCGCCGCCTCTTCGAGGTCTACCCGGATGTGACAACCGCCGTGGACCGGACCGCCAGCCCGCTGTCGGCGTGAACGTGCCCCCCCTCTTCGGGGAGCACGGTCCTCAGCCGACGTGGAGTTTGGCGGAGGCCACGAACTCCCGTATCAGCGAGCGGGTGGCCGCGCGCCGAGCCTCCAGATCCACCCGGTCCCTGGCCTTGTGCAGCTTGGTGACCCGCTTGAGCGCCGCCTCCGCCCGGTGGACGAGCTCGGCGTCATCGGTGAGCATCTCCACCCGGAACAAGGCCTCCTGGGCCTGCGAGCCCAACTCGTACGACCTCGCCAGCACCTGCGTCGCATCCTCGCCGATGCTCTTCTCGGGCTCGTGCTCGTAGCACCATCTGTCGATCAGGCTGCGCCGGTAGTTCAGCAGCGCGCCCGCGTAGGCGCTGTATGCGTCGAGCCGCTCCTGCCGTAACTTCTCGTCGCGCGTGAACTGCTCGGCACGCTGGGCGGTACGGCGCTGGAAGATATGCGTCACGCTCGATCCCAGCAGCGTCCCGAGCACTGCTATGACACTTGCCGCAACTGCCTCCACACGGACAGTCGATCACGTGCGCCTGAATCCGCACCACACCGCCTTCGCTGACAGTGGACGCGAAGCCCGCTCAGCCGGCGTACGGGTTGCCTTGCTGCGGGCCGCCGTACGGGTTGATAGGCCGTGACCGCTTCCAGGCTCAGCGGCGCGGCGCTCGCGGGCTGTTCCACAACGGCGCACACGCGTTCGCCGCGCGCTGGGTCCGGAAGGCCGACCACCTGGGAGGCCGATGGACCTCTGCACCTCAAGCGGGCGTGGGTGCGGGCCGAGCGGTGGCAGACGCGTGCGGAGGCGGAGGAGTCGCTCGCCGCCGGGCTGCTGGCGAGTGGCGATTTCGCTGCGTAACGGGGCATCGGAAGAAAATCCGGAAAGGAAGGTTTCCCTTGCTTACGGAGCGTCGATACCGGGTTGTGTCCTACACGTGACTCGTCACTGGGGGGAGTCGGCTGCGGGCTCGGGTACGCTCGCTCAGGTGCGAGTGGTTCTGAGGCGCAACCATCCCGGCGCGGCCCGTGCGGCGGCCCCGGGGTGGCGAATGTGCGCCGCTCGTGCCGGGTGGGGGCGCGGAAAGCCCCGCCGTTCGAGTCTCCGCAACGCGCGCCGCACAGTATGCAGTACGCGTACTCCTTTGCGCCGGAATATGCCCGAAGCGCTTGTTGGCGTGACTGTACGTCAACCATGCTGTTCTCCGTCGCGGTCACGGTCAGTGATCACATGGAGGCGCGCGGCGAAGTTTCCGCCGGTTCGGATGGTGTGAGCAGTGCAGGTGCTTCAAGTTCAGCTGGAGGTACGGCCCGACCCCGCGGAGGTGGGGCGAGCCCGGAGATGGGCCCGCAAACGGCTCGCCGGGTCCGGAATAGGGCCTGATGAACCGCTTGCCGAGACGCTCATTCTGCTGATTTCCGAACTGGTCACCAACGCCGTGGTGCACACCGGGTGTCCGGCTGTCCTGCGCATGCTGCTGCCGGATGTCGAGGTGCCGAAGGCGGGTGCCGAGGCCACCGTCCGAGTCGAGGTGGCCGACACCTGCGCCCGGCCGCCGATTCAGCGGCACGCGGGGGGCGATGACACCGGTGGCCGCGGGCTGGAGTTGGTGGATGGACTCGCCGACCGGTGGGGCTGGCAGCCCGAGGGGCTCGGCAAGAGGATCTGGTGCGAAATCGACCGCGGGGAGGCCGGCGGTCGCCATGAGCCGCTGGATGTCAGCTGTGAATCCCCAAGCGTTATGACAAATCGGGCATAACTCGCAAAGAATCTGGCCGGTGTTGACGTCGGGTGTCCAGTTGATCACTCTTGGGCTCAGCGATTCGTTGCGAGGGGACGTCGAGGGTCCTCGGGTCGAGCGGTTCCTCGGCGAGTGCGGGTCGTGGTCCGGCGTAGGGAAAGACAGGGCCTGAACGCCGGAGCCGGGTGGCGGTCCTCCGTGCCGTGCTCGGGGTGCGCATGGACGCACCGCCACCCGACCGCCCTTGCCTTGTGCCGCCGTGTCCTCGTCGGGGTTGTCTCCTGGTAGGTCTTTGTCGTGCCTTGTCGTGCCTTGTCGTGCCTTGTCGTGGTCTTGGCGGACCGCGACCGGCGCGACCGGGGTGCCCACCCCGCCGACGAACGGCTCAGGCGTCGCCGACAGCAGGAGACCTTCACCGTCTTCCGGGCCGCCTCCGCGGTGATGCGGCGGCAGGGAGCGGCGGCACGCTGACCGGCTTCACCAGCGGCAACCACCAGGGGAGCGTCGCGCAGGCCAACTGCGCCTCGGCGAAGGGCGGGATCATCTCGCTGGTGCGGAGCGCGGCGCTGGGGCTGCACAAGTACGGGGTGACGGCGACTGCGTGGCCCGGTGGCGCGCACCCGGATGTCGCCGTTACGGGTCCTCCCGTCCGCAGCGCGACATCGCCCTGTACGCGGAGCTGTACCGCGCGGGACGCCTGCTGCTGGACGAACTCGTCACCGCCACCCACCCGATCGAGGACTTTGCGACTGCGGCGGACGACGAGCGCGCCCAGATCCGCCTGACGATGGTACGCCCACCACGGCCGGGTCGCCCGGGGCGTCCTGACCTTCTGAGGGCATTAACCTCTCGCCGGACTAGACCAGTTCCGGTACACCTCTTCCCTGTGACTCACAAGGCTCACCAGTCGGCGGACCCGCACTGTCCCGATCTCTCCTCTGACGCGACGCCCGCAAGCCCGCCGCCCGGGCTCTGGAACCGCAACTTCCGGCTGTTCTTCGTGGCCCGCACCGTCGCCGTCTTCGGCGATGGCATGGTGCCCGTGGCGCTCGCGGCCGGTCTGCTGGGTGCCGGCCGAGGCGCGTCCTCCGTCGGCTACGCGCTCGCCGCCTGGATGGCGACCTTCGCGCTGTTCGTCCTGTTCGGCGGAGTGCTCGCCGACCGCTTCACCCCCCGCCGCATGATGGTCATCGCCGATCTGCTGCGGCTGGTGGGCGGCTGCGCGCTCGCCGTGTCCTTCACCGTCGGCAACCCGCCGGTGTGGGAGGTGTACGCCCTGAGCGGGCTCAACGGTGTCGGCGCCGCGCTCTTCCAGCCGGGAGTGGCCGGCACCGTTCCGCGGATCGCGCGGGACGTCCAGCGTGCCAACGCCGTGCTCCGGGTCTCCGAGGCGCTGATGACCATGGCCGGCCCAGCGCTTGCCGGCGTCCTCGTCGTCCTCGCCGGCGCCGGCACCGTGTTTGCGGTCAACGCCACGACCTTCGGCGCCAGCGCCGGCTGTCTCTTCCTGCTCAGGCTGGCCGGGACGGGCAGGCAGCAGCATGGCAGCTCGATGCTCCGCGAACTGGCCGACGGCTGGCGTGAGTTCCGGACCCGGACCTGGCTGTGGGGCGTGATCGCGATCTGGATGGCGTACGGGCTGACCGTCCTCGGCCCCATGCTGCCCCTGACCGCCGTGCTGGTGACCTCGGAGCACGGCGTGGCGGCGTACGGCGTTCTGATGTCCGTGAACGGCGCGGGCAACGTCGCGGGCGGCCTGCTGGCCCTGCGTCTGCGGCCGGCCAGGCCGCTGGCCGCCGGAGCGATGGCGCTCATCGGCGTCGCCGTCAACCTGGCCGTGCTGGGTGCGGGTCTTCCCGTACCCGTCCTCGCCGTGGGGCAGTTCGTGGTCGGCGCCGCCTTCGCCTTCTGGCTGGTCATGTGGTCCACGACCGTGCAGACGCACATCCCGCAGGACGCACTGAACCGTCTGCACGCCTACGACGTGGCCGGCTCGCTGGTGATGCTGTCCGCAGGGCGGGCGCTGGCCGGGCCGGTCGCGGACGCCGTGGGGGCCCAGAGGGTGCTGCTGGCGGGGATGGGGATCAACGTCGTCGTGTGCGCGCTGCTGATGGCCGTGCCCGCGATACGGGGCCTGCGCAGGATCGATCCACGGTGACCCACCGAGGCCATGACCTGATCCTTGCGATGGCTGTCCCTCCGGCCACTCGTCTCCCCGCGCCGGAGTTCCGATGCTGGTCCGGTGACGCAGACACCTCACCTCCCCGCACCGGAGACGCGCGAGAACCGAGCCGAGGGGCGCGGACTCATCGCCAAGCGCCCCCCGCGCATCCACCGCGCCTGGTGGGTGGCCGCTGTTGCCTTCGTCGCGCTTGTCGGTGCGGCGGCCTTCAGAGCGGCTCCGAGCGTGCTGATCGACCCGCTGCACGCCGAGTTCGCATGGTGATGCTTTGGGGAATCAGAGGGCCCGTGTACCCCTCTCGGCCCCACAAGCCCGCGTAGAGGTGCGTCGAGCAAGCGACTTTCCCGTTCTGGAAAGCCGCGGATCTTGACCATGCTGCCCGCAAGCCAGAAGCATCGAACGCGACAAGGACTGTCGACGCGAGGGGGAAGCCATGGGCGCACCGCTGCGGAAGCTGTCGGGAGACCCGGACTGCAAGAACGGCACTTGCCCGACGCTGTGGGGTACGGACGACGGCAAGGACTTCGTAGTGCAGGGCTACGTGGTCACCGACCCTGAGCGGCTGGCACAGCTCGACCTCCCCGAGGGCGAGACGGCTGTCATGGTCCCGGCCGCAGTGCTTGAGGAGTATTTCAGTGCTCGCAGGTGAGGAGTTCGGCCGTCTCTTCGAGACCTTCGAGCGGACCGCGTTCCGGCTGGAGACGCTCGACGTGTACGACGTGGAGGAGGAGCGGGAGGAGATCGCTCGGTTCCTCGCGGGCGAGGACATGGGCCCGGAGTGGAGCGACAACCCATGGGTGCGCTCGATGACCGACAAGGGCAAGAGCGTGTCCCGCGTTCACGTCCTGCGCTCTCCCTTGACTGACTACCTGCGTTACGAGCTGTCGGCCTACCCCGGCAACATCAAGGCCGGAGAGTCCATCGGGATCATCGACCTTGCCGAGCAGGAGGTGACCGGCCTGCCCGATCACGACTTCTGGCTCTTCGACGACCGTGACGTGTACCGCATGCACTACACCCCCGAGGGCAAGTTCATCGGCGGTGAACTCCTGCCTGCCGACCGGCTGAGGGAGTACCAGGGTTACCGTGACGTGGCGCTCACCCGCGCCGTGCCGTTCGCGGCCTACTGGGAGCGGCATCCCTGACCGCGGAGTCGATCGGGAGAGCCCTGCGGGCACTGCGGGAAGCATCGGGACTGACCGGTGACGCGGTAGCCCGCAGGGCTTCCATGTCCGCAGGGAAGCTCTCGAAGATCGAGAACGGGCGGACCCTGCCCACCGTTCAGGACGTCGACCTGATCCTGTCCGCGCTCGGCGTCTCGGAAGCAGTGAAAGAACAGTTCCTCGCAACTGCCCGAGCCGAGGTCACCGAGGCCACAGCGTGGCGCCTGCTGCGCCGTATGGGCCCGTGGAAGCACCAGAACACCATCAAGGCCATCGAGGCCAACACAGCTGCCCTCAGGCTGTTTCAGGGGCAACTCATCCCCGGACTCCTCCAGACATCTGAGTACGCCACGGCGGTGTTCTCCCTGCCCCCAGCTTTGCCGGACGAGACCAGGGCTCGGACGGTGGCAGCGAGGATGGAGCGGCAAGCGACGCTCTACGAAGACGGCCGGTCGTTCTCCTTCGTGATCTGTGAGCACGTCCTACGGTGGCTGATCTGTGAGCCAGTCGTGATGGCGGTACAACTTGATCAGCTCGTGTCCCTGTCCCGGCTTCCCAACGTGACCGTTGGGGTGGTGCCCTTGGCTGGTCGGATGCCGGACTTCCCCATGACGTGCTTCAGCATCCACGATGACCGGCTTGTGATCGTCGAGACGTTCCACTCGGAGATCACGACACGGGACCCCAGGGACATACAGACGTACGTCGACACCTTCGAGCGGTTCGCCGACGTGGCGCTCTTCGGAGATGACATGCGCGCCCTGGTCGAGAGCATCCGAGACGAGTTCTTGCCTCAACAGGAAAGAACGTAGGGCCGTTTCGCCGGCGCCCCAAGGATGGATCGCAGCGAGATCCAGGCGGGGAGGCCGTACAGGATGAGCACACCGAAGACGACGATGGCGGAGCCAGTGCACCTGACAGCTCCGGTCGGGGAGCCGGACCCTGTGGCAGCTTGCGGCGTATGCCTCGGCATCGCTGTGACTCGGACCAACGCGCGATCGGTCGGGGACTACTCGAAGGTGTCCGATGCGAACGTCGTTCTCCGTACGCACCTGCGGGAAGACCACGGGGCCGAGTGATGGTGCGCTCCGTCATGCGGTACGTGAGGCACAGGATCACGCAGCACCCTGACACTGACGTGACCTTCGAAGCGGAGTGCCTTCACTGCAAGTGGACGGCCACGCCCGCCACGGACGGCGCGGCGGTCGACGTGGAGTGCATGAGCCACACAGGCCGGAGCGGACACAAGGGTTTCCGGCGTGTCTGTACGTCGTTCGCGATGGTGGTCCGGGACGAGTGACTGACAGACCCCCGGCGCTCTGAGGGACGGCGAGCACCACGACCGAGGTGCGCCGGAAGTGTTGCGGTTCGAGCGACCTGCACCCCCCCGTGCCTGCCTCTGTCGACTCCCCCCCGTGGTCGGCAGGGGCAGGCATCGTTACGCCTGTCAGACGGCGTCAGACGCCCACGTATGACAACGGCCCCCGGCGTAAGCCGAGGGCCTGCCGGAAGGCGCTGTGCGCCTGTCTCAGGCGCTCTCTCCAAGGTGGCGGTAGAGGGTGGCTCGGGAGATCCCGAGTGCCTTGGCGATGGCGCTCACGCTCTCGCCCTTGGCCTTCCTGGCACGGGCCACGGTGAGCACGTCCTCATCGACCACAGTCGGCCGTCCGCCGGTACGCCCCTGTGCCTTGGCTGCGTCCAGTCCTGCGCGGGTGCGCTCCTTGATGAGGCTGCGCTCGAACTCCGCCATGGCTCCGACCACCTGAAGCATGAGACGGCCGTCTGCCGTACCGGGGTCGATGTTGGCCAGTGCCCCCGTGAGCACCTTGAACCCGATGCCCCGCTCTCGAAGGGTGTCGACCATGGTCACAAGGTCGATGAGGGATCGAGCGAAGCGGTCGAGCTTCCAGACACACAGGGTGTCGCCGGGTCTGGCGTAGTCCAGTGCGGCCGTGAGCTCTGGCCGGTTGGTGTTTTTCCCGCTGGCCTTGTCCTCGAAGATGCGGGCGCAGCCTGCGGCCGTCAGTGCGTCGCGCTGGAGCTGCGCTTCCTGGTCGTCGGTGGAGACGCGGGCGTAACCGATGAGCTGGCCGGTGATCGTGTTCGTCGTCATGACACGGACCGTCTCAGAACTCGTCTCAAAATGTCAAGCCTGAGACGGAAGTTTCGAGACGGGTTTTGAACAGGGCTGCGCCCCCTTCCGGGGTGCCTGCCACCTCGTCTCACAAACCTTGGTTTTCGAGACGTCCGCTACTGGTCACGCTGCGCCAGGGTCGTTGTCCTGTGCCATGGAACCGTGAGTGTGCGTCATCGAAGTTGGGCGCGAATCACCGACGATCACGGACGTCGCGCCAGGAAGACGAACTCCCTTCCTGGACGGTCGGGCGCGTCGCGAACGTCATCCACCACGTATCCGTGCGCGATCAGGTCCCGCTCGACTTCCTCCCGCTCGCGGAAACGCAGGGTCGAATCCGACGTCAGCACCTGTCCATCCGCTGCGAACCCGTAGGTCCAGCGGAACGTCACCAGAGGCCAGCTCACCTCGATCAGCTGGACCCAGCTCTCGACGGAGCCGACACCGGGGATCTCCGTCACGCGGTAGGAGTTCTCGCGGGTCCACTCCTCCCAGGCGCGTCTGGCCGGATCGCGCGTCTCGAAGACCAGAAGCCCGCCAGGACGCAGCGCCTCGTAGGCTCCCCGTAGCGTCGTCTGCCATGTCTGCGGATCGGCGATGGCCTGGGCAACGTTCGCGGTCATCGTCGCGACGTCAACCCGCAGTGGTGGGAGGTCTGTCGGTCACCGCAGATCCAGCGCACGCGCTCACTGCCCGGTTTGGCCCGGGCGACATCGACGGACGCCAGCGCGGGATCGACGCCGACGACCTCGATCCCACGGTCAGCCAGGAGAAGTGCGAACACCCCTGTGCCGCAGCCGATGTCCAGCACTCGGCGTGCCTCGAACTCTTCTGCGACCCGGAGGTAGGCATCGAGATCGCTGCGGTCGGGGTCGAGCGGATCGTAGATCGCGGCGAGCCGTGGATGTGCGAAGCAGTCGTCAGCCATGCGGTCGAACGTATGCAGAGCTGGGTCCGAACAGCTACCGAGTTTTGCCGACGGTTCTCCTGCGGCACCAGGGCACGGTAGAGAGCGGCGGCGGAGGGGTGGGGTATGACCCCCTGGCCAGTGCTTGCCGACCGCCGGGTCTTGGCGGCTCAAATTCTGCCACGGTTCTGGGGTCCGTCTGAGAGGTGCCTCACATACGATGACCTGCTCTTTCGTCTCTGGAGACCTGTAAATTTTGGAGTCCTCGTGAGTCTTCGGAGAAGGGAAACCCGCGATACAGGAGCACGTGTGGCGTCGTGCGCTGGTGCGCTCGAACATGAAGCCCGCAGAGAAGTTGGTCGGCGTCGCCATGGCGTTGTACGCGGACTACGAGACGGGCGGGAACGTGTGCCCGTCGAACGGCACGATCGCCAGGGAACTCGGCTACGGCGGGAAGGCTCCGGAGCAGACGGTCAACAAGATCGTAGGCAGGCTCCGTAAGGCTGGCTGGCTCACGAAGACCGGCAAGGTGCCGGATGGTCCAGTGATCTACCGACTCACCTTGCCGCAGCAGCGGGGTATGGCTGAGGAGCCATACAACCTACATACCTTCAAGAGCGACGGCGGTAAGAGTGAGGAGCCAGCGGCGGAGAGCAAGCCGGAAGGCGAAGAGCGGCCCCCCGTAGGGGGCCGACAGGGCGAAGACGAAGAGCGCAAGCAGCCGACGAGGGTGGGCCGCGTGAGCGGCCCTCAGCAGGAAGACGAAGGGGCTGGGTCTCTTGGGGGGCCTTCGGCCCCCACCTTGTCCTTCGTAGACCTTGGCAAGGTCAAGCAAGAGGAACAGCGGCGACGCTGGTTCGGCGACGCGTACGCGGCTCCCTTGCCGATGGGCTTCGACTACGACGGCTTGACCGACCGGCTCCAAGAAGCGGGGCAAGAGCCGCCCCCTTCTGATCCGGCATGACGAAGCCCCGCTCTCTGGTGAGAGCGGGGCCGGTTGAGCGAGGCAGGCTACGCGTCTTGTTAGTCGTCGGCGGTGTGGTTCCACTCCACGGTCATGTAGTCGTCCACGGTCATCTTCGCCGCCTTCTTGAAGCCGTTCGGGTGCATCGTGATCGTGGTGACGAACTTGACCCACGCTCGACGGACGGGGAGCGGGGTGTTCGGCCAGTCCTGAATCAGGCCGGCGATGCCCGACACAGGGTCGATCGGGGGCAGGCCAGTGACACCGGACAGCTTCTCGTCGATCTCGTCGAGCCTGGCTCGGATGGCCTCGGTACCGGCCGTCATCTGCGACAGGGTGATGGATCCCGAGGCGTAGGCCACGGCCAACCCGTCGAGCCGTTCCCGTAGGGTCTGCGCTTCCTGGTGAAGGTGGGCCGAGTCGTCGCCCTCCTCCTGTCGAGCGGCGAGGACCCAGGGCAGGAAGTCGGGGAAGACGATCCGCGCCAGGACGGCGTTACCGGCTCGCTTGTCGGCCAGTTCGCGGGGCACGCGTACGTGCTTCTGTCCGCAGCGGTAGACCGGGGTTCCTCGGTACATGCCGCCTCGTACGGTCTCCCCGCAACGCTCACACGTAGCGAGCCCGGCGAGCAGGGTCTGAGGGGCCGAGCCGGTACGTGCACCACCCGTGAAGCGCTTGGGGTTCGTCAGTGCCGACACGAGGGCGTAGTGCGTCGCCTCATCCAGGATCGCGGGCCACTTGCCCGCGCCCATCACCTCGCCCCGGTAGGTGACCTGAGCGATGTACCGAGGGGAGATGAGCACCTTCTTCACACCGCCCACGCCCCACCCCTTCGCCTCGCCATCTGCCTCACCCTTCGCCTTGCCGGACGACGAGCGGGGAGCGAGCAGACCGAGGCCGGTCCAGAAGCGAGCGACAGCCGCCAGGGTCTCGCCTTGGAGAACCATCTCGGCACCCTTGCGGATCGCCTCCGCCTCGGCATCGACCACGGTCACGTAGTCGTCTTCGTATCCGAACGTTCGCAAGCCCGCCTTGTGTGGCTTGCCGTTCTTCGCCGCCTGGAGGTTCGACGCCTTCTGCCGTAGCGCCTTCTGCTCACCCTCGTACTCCGCCCAAGCCGTGACCGTCTTGGCCGTGGCCCGACCGGCCGGAGTCGACAGGTCGAGGTGTCCGGCGTGGATGGCGTGGACGTTGACCCCGAGTGCGATCACTCGCAGCAGGTCTTCCGTCTTGCGTACGAGTCGATCAGTGTGCCAACAGAGAATCGCGTCCGGCTTGGAGGCCAACAGCCGCTCGAACCCGGGTCGTACCTTGCCCGAGGTGGCGCTGATGTCGTTGTCCGCGATTACCTCGCGTACGGTCCAGCCACGGGCTTCGGCATACGCCCGGCACTCGGCCTCCTGCCGCTGAACGCCCAACTCGTCGCCGTGCTGATCGAGGCTGAGTCGTACGTAGATGGTGACGTCCACCTGTCGTGCCCCCCTTGTTCCTGCTCACCGTGCTGAGTGCCCCAAAGTTTTACCACGAGTTCGGCTGGTCGCGCGGCACGATCTCGGCGGCCGTCTCGGTCAACCTCATGCTGTACGGGCTGACCGCGCCCTTCGCCGCCGCGCTGATGGAGCGCTTCGGCATGCGCAAGGTCGTCGCCTCCGCCCTGCTGCTGGTCGCCGCGGGCAGCGGGCTCACCGTCTTCATGAACGCCGACTGGCAGCTCGTCCTGTGCTGGGGCGTCCTCGTCGGCCTCGGTACCGGCTCCATGGCGCTGGCGTTCGTCGCCACCGTGGTGAGCCGGTGGTTCGTGGCCCGGCGCGGGCTGGTCACGGGCGTTCTGACGGCGGGCAGCGCGGCCGGACAGCTGGTCTTCCTGCCGCTCGTCGCCTACCTCGCCGAGCGCTACGGGTGGCGTACGGCGACCCTGTCCGTCACCTTCGCTGCGCTCGCGGTCGTGCCGCTGGTGGTGTGGCTGCTGCGCGACCGCCCCGAGGACGTGGGCACCACCGCCTACGGCGCCGGACCGGACGACACCCAGGACGCCGCGCCCCACGCGCGCGTGGACGGCGGCGCGGCGGCCCGGGCCCTGGCCGCGCTGCGCTCCGCGGCCCGTACCAAGGTCTTCTGGCTGCTCGCCGGCACCTTCGCCATCTGCGGCGCCTCCACCAACGGCCTGATCGGCACGCACTTCGTGCCCGCGGCGCACGACCACGGCATGCCGACCACCGCGGCCGCGAGCCTGCTCGCCGTCATCGGCATCTTCGACCTGGCCGGCACGATCGCCTCCGGCTGGCTCACCGACCGCTACGACTCGCGGCGCCTGCTCGCCGTGTACTACGGCCTGCGCGGCATCTCCCTGGTGTTCTTGCCGTTGCTGCTCGCCGACACGGTCCACCCGCCGATGCTGTTCTTCATCGTCTTCTACGGGCTGGACTGGGTGGCGACCGTGCCGCCGACCGTCGCCCTGTGCCGCGAGCACTTCGGCGGGGACGGCGCGATCGTCTTCGGCTGGGTGCTGGCTTCCCACCAAGTGGGCGCGGGCCTGGTCGCCTTCCTCACAGGCCTGGTGCGGGACCTCACCGGCTCGTACGACACAGCCTGGTACACGGCTGGCGCCCTGTGCGCGATGGCGGCCCTGATGTCACTGGTCATCCGGCGCCGGAGGGTGCGTGAGGCGCCGGTGATGAGCGCGGCGATGACGGGCTGACGGACTCGGATGGTCAGTGAAGCGGCCGAACGTGCCGCGGTGGAAGAGCAGGGGACCGCTGTCGGCCGCGGCGTCGTCCGTGCCGAGCGCCTCGACGCGCCCCACCACGATCAGATGGTCACCGCCGGTGTGCACGGCATAGATGGTGCAGTCGACCGGTACGCCCTCCAGGCGCGGCGCCCCCGTCACCGGCGCCGGTCCGTACGAGACGCCCCCAGCCGCTCGGCCCACACCCGGGCGGTCTTCTCCAGCTCCTCCGCGGGCCCGGTTGACCAGGCCGATGCGCTCGGCCCCGGCGGCCGGGAGCGCGTCACCGTACAACATCAGCTCCTTGGCCCGCTGCGGGCCGACCAGGCGGGTCAGCAGATACGCACCGCCGCCGTCGGGGACCAGCCCGCGCCATACGAACACCTCGATGAACCGGGCCGGTTCGGCTGCCAGGACCAGGTCGCACGCGAAGGCGAGATGCGCGCCGATGCCCGCGGCGGTGCCGTTCACGGCGGCGGCGCCCGACGACCTTCGGCCCCAGCTCGTGCAGGCAGCAGCCGCGTTCGAACGCGCAAGCCGCTCCCGTATCCGTGCCAACCACCAGCAGGCCCGGGCCACCAGGGCTGCCATCAAGGCGGTCCTGCGTGAACCCGCCCCCAAGGATGGTGCGCTCCTCGTCATCCTCCTCGACGCCCTCCTCCTCGCCGTCATCGCCGCCCGGCACTGGCACCAGACCCGCCGCCAGAACCAGCAGGCTGAAGCAGCAGTCCAGGCCGCAGAACACCTCCGGGCCGCCTACCAGGCGGCCTCGAGCAGCGCGATGAGGCGTTCGCGCTGCTCCCAGGTGACGGCGTTCATCGCCTCGGGCCGGTTGAGCGTGATCCACGAGACGCCGTTGTCAGTGGCGTGCAGTACCAATGACTCCACGGACTCTTCGGGGGACTCGGGGGAGTGGGTCATGGGGGATCGGCTTCGTTTCTTGCCGTCGTACGTGCGGTCAGCGACACACCGCCAGCGCGACGCGAGCCGGTCGGGAGTGGGTGGTCAGGGTGCCGTGAGTCGATCCAAGCATCGTTCTCGCCTGCTCTCCTGCTCGAGGCCGATGATGACGGGACCGGGTTATCTGACGTTAAGTCAGATTAGCAATTTACAAGCTGTCAGGAATAGGGGCAGGTGCTAAGCAATCAAGCAAAGAGGAGGGGTTGGCCCCCAGTCGGGTGTGCGAACTCGCCCATGCCGCAGTCCTTGCGCGAGGGGCTCGCATCGGTTGAACTGACGTACCGTCAGAGTGCTGGCGCTCGTGGAGGTGCGCCCTGAGTGCGCCCTGATGCAGACGATCTGGCTCGACGGGGCCGAGTGGCTCGCCGTCGTGCGCATCGGCCAAGGCGTCAACCAGAAGTCCACCAGTTGATGATCAACCGGGGCGAGAAATCCTATGGCGGGCGGTGCGCCGGGCGGCCATGCTGTCCGCCATGCTGATCCGAGAAGCGATCGAGGACGACTGGCCTGCCATCTGGCCGTTCCTCCACCGCATCGTCGCCGCCGGCGAAACCTTCACCTACGACCCGGCACTCACCGAGAACGACGCCCGCGGCATGTGGCTGCTGAGCCCCCCGGGCCGTACGGTGGTCGCCCGGGCCATCGATGGCACCGTACTCGGCACGGCCAAGATGAACCCCAACCAGATGGGCCCCGGCTCGCACATCTGCAGCGCGAGCTTCATGGTCGACCCCGAGCACAGCGGGCGCGGCGTCGGGCGGGCCCTGGTCGAGCACGCCCTGGAGTGGGCGCGCCTCGAGGGCTACCGCGCGATGCAGTTCAACGCCGTAGCGGAGTCCAACACCCGGGCGGTCGCGCTGTACCGCGGCCTCGGCTTCGAGATCCTGGGCACCATCCCGGAGGGCTTCAAGCACCCGGTCAAGGGCTACGTGGGCCTGCACATCATGCACCACCGCCTGTGAACCCGCCCAGGGCCGTATCAGTCTCGGCCCAGGACAACCGTCCCCGACGAGCAGAACCAGCCGCCGGCGTGGGCGGTGGGCGGGGGCGACTGTGACCTCGCGGTCGTGGGACGCTCGCCCTCGCGCAGGCGCGGGAGGGCTGCGTACGGTTGCGGGCGAAGCGGTCCAGTTGCACGGTGGCATCGGCTTCGCGTGGGAGCACGATGCGCATCTGTACGTCAAACGGGCAGCCTCTGACGAGCTGCTCTTCGGGCCCGTGCACCAGCTGCGCGGCTGCGCGGCGGCGGAGGGAGCCGGGCTGTTCGACGGTTCGCGCGACCGTGCCGGCAGCCGTGACAGTGGAGACGTCGGTGAAGGCCATGCGGCCGACAGGTCGGTACGAGAGGCGGTGGCGCTCTGATGCCCGCAGGGGTGCGGATGGTGCAGAAGGTGTCGTCCACGCGGACCTTCGCGCGGATCGCGCCGTATGTGATCCCGGCGCTGGACCGGGCCGTGCACCGAGTGACCGGCGGAAAAGTGCTGCTGAGTGCCCGGATGCTGCCGGGGCTGGTCCTGACGGCGACGGGTGCGAAGAGCGGGCGGCCCCGGCGTACGCCGCTGGCCTGCATGCCGGAGGAGGGCGGTACGTATCTCCTGGTCGGCAGCAACTTCGGCCGCCCTGGCCACCCCGCGTGGAGTGCGAACCTGCTCGCGCACCCGGATGCGGACATCAGCTGGCGGGGCCGCGACATCGCCGTACGGGCCCGGCTGCTGGAAGGTCAGGAGCGGGCGGAGGCGTGGGCGGCGGTGCTGAGGTTCTGGCCCCCGTACGCGACGTACCAGGCCCGGGTGGAACGGCAGATCCGCCTCTTCCGGCTGACGCCTCGCGAGAGCTCGGCCGGGGCGTCTGAGACCAGCCAGGTCTCCGAGGCCTGAGCCTCGGGCGGGCGTCACAGCGGCGGACCGCTCGGGCTGGATGTCCCAACCGAGTGGTCCGCCGCTGTGATGACAGGACGTGCGGAGATCTGCGCGGGCAGGCGGCCGACGGTCCAGTAAGCCGATGAGGCCGACGAAATCCCGAGGCACGGCGCGCACGGCGCGCGTACGCGTCAGCGCCGCTGATATACGCCGCGCCTGACCAAGCAGGCGTGCGGCACTTACCTGGTCGGCTTCTTGCCGGTGACGCCCAGATGCACGAGCAACGCCAGATTCGGCTTCAGCTCCGCCTGCTTGACCCCCCAGCTCTGGAAGCCCTTCTGGTGCGACGCCACCGCGGCCAGCATCGCGACCAGCGACCCGGCGATCGCCGCGGGGTTCACCTCCTTGTCCACCCTGCCCTTGGCCTGGAGCTCCTGGATGGCGTCCGTCAGGGCGTTGGTGACGGGGTTGAGGATCTTCATGCGGATCTTGTAGAACCGCTTGTCGCCTTCTGCCGCGCCAAGGTCGACGACGCGCAGGATCGCGTCGTTTCTGCGCCAGAAGGAGAGGAAGCCGTCAACCAAGTCCTCGGCGCTCTGCCAGGCGGACTTCCCGACCCAGGAGCGGCCGGCGACCAGTTCGGTAAGACCCGCGCCTTCCTTGGCCATCTCTTCGGCGATTTCGAGTACGGCGCCCTCGACATCGGGGAAGTACTGGTAGAAGGTCGCGGGGGACGTCCCCGCCTTGCGGGCGACGTCGATGACCTTGACGTCCCGGTAGGGCGAGGAGCTGAGCATCTCTCTGAGGCAGTCGAGCAGCTTTTGCCGCGTGGCCTGTCCGCGGCGCCCGGCCACCCGTCCATCGACGGTGCGAACTTGTCCTGTCATGCCGTCAGCTTACCGAGGGGTGATCGAAGCGCGATTCGGCTGCCTGCAAATGGGGAGGGCACTCACTGCAGCATGAACCGCCAGTTCAGGACCGGTGACAGTGCGTACTGAGGCGACCCTCGAACCGGCCGCGATGCCGGCTTGCGGTGGCAGCACAAGGCAACTCAGGTCTCTTTAGCACTCATCAGCATCATCAGGCCCGTATGGCTACGGAACTGACATAACATCAGGAGTCCGCCGGGTGGTGACTGCGAGATGGCCGTCCGGGGTCCGCTCCCCCGGCTCGTATGCGACCCATCGGCCATACGAATGATTCTCTTATCAACAGCCTGTGGATAACTCAGGTGGACAACCGAAATGAGGGCTGCCTCGCCGCCAATCCGCTTCACCCCGAAAGAATTGATCGAAGATTCAATATCTCGTAGGGGTGCATAATCCCGGGCTAGCGTGACGATTGCTGAATTTTCCGCACTTTCCACCCTTGTCTCATTGGGAGGAGCCGGCGCCATGGCCGTAATCGCGGAGGGCGAGCCCCCGAGCCCATCTGGGCCGACGCGACGCTTCCGGACCTTGAAGGGAGGCAAGCGCTTCTGCGGCGACCTGTTCGGCTGGACGTTCCACGAGAGCGGGGGGGGAGTTCGGCCACTACGCGCAGGCATTCCACGAGGGCAGGAGCGTGGCTGCGCTCATCCCCGAACAACCAGGGCGCGAGCTTCGCGGTGATCGACCTCGCCAAGGCGTCCAGGCCGCCGCAGAGCTCCTGGGGCGGTCAGCTGTCCGCTCCGGGGGCTCTCCAGCTAACCGCCGGTAACCTCCGCTCGCCTACGAATTTGTTCGGGTTTGTCGCGCGACACACCCCGATCCGCCCCCGGGTTCGCAACGACCGCCTTCGCCAGGAAGAATCAGCTTGCGTACCCCGGGACGGTTCACGGTGAGACGCTGCACGGGGCTGGAATCCTTCAAGCCCCACGGGGAGGTGGCAGGCAAGTGGTGGAGCAGCTGACGCAGCACGACCCGAGACGGATCGGGCCGTTCGAGGTGCTCGGCCGACTCGGTGCCGGCGGCATGGGGCTGGTCTATCTCGCCCGCTCGGCGTCGGGCCGGCGGGTCGCGATCAAGACGGTCCGGACCGAGCTCGCCGAGGACCAGCTGTTCCGGGTCCGCTTCACGCGCGAGGTGGAGGCCGCGCGAGCGGTCAGCGGCTTCTACACGGCTGCCGTCGTGGACGCCGATCCGCGTGCCGCGGTGCCGTGGCTGGCGACCGCGTACGTCCCGGCGCCCTCGCTCGAAGAGATAGTCAATGAGTGCGGTCCGCTGCCGGCGCAGGCGGTGCGCTGGCTCGCGGCCGGTGTGGCCGAGGCGCTGCAGTCCATTCACGGAGCCGGTCTCGTCCACCGGGATCTGAAGCCGTCCAATGTGCTCGTGGTCGAGGACGGGCCGCGGGTCATCGACTTCGGCATCGCCTCCGGGGTGTCCAACACCCGGCTGACGATGACCAACGTCGCCGTCGGCACACCCGCGTACATGTCGCCCGAGCAGGCGCGTGACTCGCGCAGTGTGACCGGCGCCAGCGACATCTTCTCGCTGGGGTCGACGCTGGTGTTCGCGGCTACCGGCCACGCGCCCTTCCACGGTGCGAACCCGGTCGAGACGGTTTTCATGCTGCTGCGGGAAGGGCCCGACCTGGAGGGGCTGCCGGAGGAGCTTCGGCCGCTCATCGAGTCCTGTATGCAGATGACTGCGGAGAACCGGCCCAGCCCTGCTGACCTGCAGTCACAGCTCGCACCGCACCTGTTCGCCTCTGGCGGGGACGACAGCGGCACAGCGTCCGCCTGGCTGCCCGCGCGCGCCGTCTCGATGATCGAAGCGCGTCGTGGCGGACGGACCTTGGCCGCAGGCGCGCCAGCGCCCCAGGGGGGCGCGCAGGCTGTAAGCGCGAGCCGGGGGCGCGGACCCGCGGCCGCTCCGCCGCCTCCGCCGTACGCTCCGGAGCCGTACACCGCGGACGGCGCACCCGAGGAGGGGCGCGCAGGCGCTGTCCCCGCGCCGGTGTCCGCCCCCGTTGCCGCCCATCCCGCTCCGGTGTCCGCCCCCGTTGCCGCCCATCCCGCTCCGGTCTCCGCCCCGGCCACCGCACCGCCCTCCGGGCCCCCGATCGGCCCTGGCCCCACTGTCGCGCCCGGCGGCATCCAGGAAGGCCCCGTACGGCTGCCCGGTGCGCCGGTGCCGATAGGACCGGGACCAAGAGCAGGCGAGGTGCGCGACCTGCCGGCGCGAGCCGGCGCCGGACCCGCGACCGGTTGGGTACGGCCGCCCAGGGGCGTGCCGGCCGGGCCGCTGACCGCCCCGGCCGCGCCGGTGCCGTCCCCCGCTCCGGCCGACGGCTCGCCCGGTGCACCCGGCGGGCTGAGCGCGCAGGGCGGCGGACAGGGCGTGCCGGGCGCCCAGCCGCCCGGCCAGGCACGCTGGCGGCCGTGGCGGTTCCGGATGTCCAACGACGTCTGGGGCACACCCGCGGTCGCCGGAGATCTGCTGTACGTCACCTCGTTCGAAGTGCACGCCCTCGATGTCGCGACCGGGCGGCGCCAGTTCAAGACCCGTGACGTGGCGTGGGCGATGGCCGTCGCGGACGGCCGGATCCACGCCTCGGACGGACCCACGCTGTACGCGCTCGACGCGACGGACGGCTCCGAGCGCTGGCGGCTGAACACCGACGGCTGGGTGTACTCCCTGAAGGTCGACCGGGGCACCGTCCTCACGGGCACCCGCGGCGGCGGCGTGCGCGCGTGGGAAGCGGCCAACGGCGAGCAGCTGTGGGAACTGTCCGGCGCCCAGTCCGACTTCGAGACGCCCGAGGCCGGGCCGGCCATCCACGACGGCACGGTGTACGTCTGCTCCGACGGGCGGCTGCGCGCGCTGGAGGCCCGTACGGGCGTGGAGCGCTGGTCGTACCCGGTCGGCGACGCCGCTTCCTGCGGCGGTGTGCCGGTGCGACTGCTGCACGCGCCGGACGGCGTGGTGTACGTCGCGGCCGGTACCCGCGTCCTGGCGATCGACATCGCGCGCGGCGACGTGCGCTGGCGGTTCGAGGCGCCTGCCGTCTTCCTGAGCCCGCCCGCGTACGCGCCAGGGCCCGCGGTCGCCGGTGGCGGTGTCTATATCGCCGACTACCTCGGCACCGTCTACGCACTGGACCCGGCGGACGGCCGGGACCGGTGGCGGCTGGCGACCGAGGCCCGCCAGTCGACAGAGCCGGTGCTGGTCGCCGGCGGCTCGGTGCACGTGGGCAGCGGCAGTGCGCTGTACACGCTGGACGCGGTCACGGGCACCCCCAAGTGGCGCTTCGCGGCACAGGGCGAGGTCGTCGGCGCTCCGGTCGTCGCGGACGGCCGGGTGCACTTCGGGTCGGCCGACCACTGCCTCTACACGCTGGACGCGGGCGGCGGCCAGTTGCGCTGGAAGCTGGCGACGGGCGGCGAGATCACCGGCTCGCCGCTGGTCTCGGGTGGCGTGGTCTACGCGTGCAGCAAGGACCGCTGCGTCTACGCCCTGGATGCGCTGAAGGGCACCGGCCAGGCCCGCGCAGCCACCTCGTAGGCCGCGCCCGGCGGTTGGCGCCTGCAGCAACGTCCCTTCAGCCAGGCCCGGGGTTCAGGACGTATGGCGGGGGCAGTGGGGGCCCCACGGCCCGTCCGGCGGTGGCGACGGCGGCTGGCCGTGAGTGGGGTCCGCCGCCGGCGCGGGCCCCGACCGCTCGGCCAGGCCCGGTGCGCCGGATCCGCCGTGCCGCGCCTGCGCCTCGCCTTCGCTTTCGCGCTCCACCGGCCGCCTGCCGCGCCGGTGCCGCGCGGTCACCACCCGCCGCCCGGGCATCAGGAGCGCCCCGATCAGCATCAGCAGACCTCCGCCGGCCGCGAGCGCCGCCCCGGATCCCACGCCCTGCTGCCCGCCGGCCGTCAGGCTCCCCAGCTCCTGCCCCTGCTGGACCATCCACAAGATGGTGAAGCCGAGGGCCACGATGCCCGCGACGGCAACCACCGTCCGAGACCTCAGCACCACACCGATGAAGGCCAGCACCCCGGCGACCAGCATCGGCAGGAACACCGAGGTGAAGAGCGAGGCGGCAGCGTTCGCGCTGATCCCCGTGAACAGATCCTCAATGCGGATGGCCTGCCCATGACGGCCGTCGTACCAGGCGCGGAAAGGGCTGTAGACAGCGGCCGCGGCTCCAAGAAGAGCCACCACGGAGCCGGGCATATTGCCTGCCATGCGCGACATCCCGGATCACCTCGTCTCCGGTGCGTCCTGTATTCGACGCTACGCCCGCTCTCCGGGCCTGCGCCACGTAAGGTGACCTGCGCGGACCAGCGCGGCACTCAGCGCACCCGGTACTCCCGCGTCCGGGCCGTGAACAGCTCCTTCTGCCGCTCCGCCGGCAGATTCCCGAGCGCGATCAGCTGCGGCGCGCCCGCCAGCGCCTGCGCACGCGCCGCCTCGCGGACCGACCACACCGCCCGTACGGTCCCCTGGACGGCCTCGGGCCGGATACGAGGCCGTGACCGCGGCCGCGCGCAGCGCCGACTCGACCACCTCACCGGGCGGCACGACTTCCGACACCAGCCCGATCTCGTGGGCGCGGGCGGCCGACAGCCGCTCCGCCGACCCCATCAGCGCCATCCGCGCGACTGAGCGCTGGAGCCAGGCCGGAACACGGGTGAGATGCAGCGCGGCGGAGCACCGCCGCCGCGCCACCGCATCAGACCGTGCCGTCGCCCCGCGGGTTGGCGATGGTCGAGTGGTTGTCCTGCGTGGTCGCCGTGCCGGTCGAGTGATTGTCGGCTACGGCCGGAACGGCGGCGCCGGCGGTTGCGGCGGCCGTGAGTGCGAACGTAATGAGAAGTTTCTTGGCGCGGGACATTGCGACTCCTGGTGCGAGAAGGCCGGAATTGCTATTTCTCCTGCTGTGACGCAGAACTAACGGCGGGCAGCCGGAGGTTCGAATGCCTTGGCCTGAACCGGGTCAATCTTGGCGCGATTGCAAACAGTGCGAATGTGATCGGCCGCGACGGCTCCCCCTCCTCGCCGCCGCGGCCGTGCCCCCGCTGTGCCGGCCAGCCCCTGCTACGGGTCAGCCGGCGTGTCCGCCGGGCAGCTTGAGTTCTCCGCCGGTGGTGTGGTTGTCCAGGGTGGTGATGTCTCCGCCGGTGGTGTGGTTGTCGAGAGTGG